>CAJQQW010000156.1 GCA_905480565.1 uncultured Halioglobus sp.
GTGGAGGTCCTATTATGCACCCTGCACTTGATGCGATTGTGCTCGTGCCTATGTTCCCCCATGCCCTGAGCAGCAGACCCATCGTAGTAGACGGTAACTCAGAGATTCGACTGGACGTTCTAGCCAGGAACCGAATACATCCACCCGTGACCTGTGACGGGCAGACTAATCTCAAGGCGCGCCCCGGCGATTCCGTATTCGTGTGCAAGACCCCGCATCGGCTCAGTCTGCTGCATCCGAGGGGACGGGATTTTTATACCAGTTGCAGGGACAAGCTGCGCTGGAGCAACCAGTTGGTCAACTGATGCCCGAGTACTATCAGGCACTCAATGTGCCACTCGATGAGGACCTGGCGCCGTTGGCAGCCTTGTTGCAGCAACATGGAGTGGTACACCGCATATTCGAACGTGAAGGCCGCCAGGTCGTTATGGTGGTCGACAGCGCGCAGGCGGAGCAGGTAAAAACACTCTATGAGCATTGGCGTGGCGGCAGGGTAAAGATTGAGAAAGACCCTCTGTCTGATAAGCGGCCGAAAACAGGTGGAGGTCTAGAGTGGCTTTCTCGCGGTGTCACTTTACTGCTCATAGGTTTTTGTGTTTTGGGGTTTTTGCTGGTTTACCTCCATGCGCCGACGAACTGGATTGCAATACTGGCCTATGTCCCGTTCGAAATGAGTGGAGAACAGATTCGTTTTGGTGAAATGCATGGCCAGTACTGGCGGCTTATAACGCCGGTATTCCTTCACTTCGGATGGTTGCACATCGTATTCAACAGCCTCTGGCTCTGGGAGTTAGGTGGGAGAATTGAGCAGGTGCTGGGCCATTTCAACCTTTTAATGCTGTTTCTCGTGATCGCTCTGGTGTCTAACACAGCACAGTATGCTTTTGGCGGGCCATCGCTGTTTGGGGGAATGTCAGGTGTTGTCTATGGTCTGCTTGGATTCTCCTGGGTGGCGCCGCTGTTGCAGCCGGCTTGGCAGATTTAGCCCTCCAGTGCAATTATGGTGCTCATGGTGGGGTGGCTGTTCCTGTGTATGGTGGGGGTGATTGAGGTGCTTGGCTTTGGTGCTATCGCCAACGCCGCTCATTTAGGCGGTCTTCTTTGCGGGGCGTTGCTCGGCGTTGCCTTTGGCGCTCTGTCACGTGCCGACAGCGACAAGACGTGATCTGCACGTTTATAATATAAAGTTATCTCCGACGCAGAGCATGGCCATGGATTACTCCGAACTTATTGAAAGTATGTCGCCGGAAATCTACCAGAACTTGCTGCAATCTGTGGAGCGCGGCAAGTGGCCTGATGGCAGAGCGCTGACGGCAGAGCAGAGAGAAAATGCGCTGCAGGCGATTATCGCCTGGGGTGAGAAATACTTGCCTGAAGACGAGCGGGTGGGTTACGTCAAGCCAAAACCACAGCCTGGGGATGCGTGTGACGAAGCGCCCCTGAACTGGAAATAGGGGAGCCTTAATGGGCAATGTTCTGGCCTCAGGGGCCGTGCGCAAGATGAAAACCACGCTTGAAGACCCGGTGAGCTACAGCTTGCCGGTAGGCGATAGTAACGTGCCTATGAACAGTTTTATTGGCAAACAGTTAAGGCTCGAGTACAGCGGAATAATCAACTGTATTCACTGCGCACGCAAGACTAACAAAAGCTTTAGTCAGGGCTATTGCTATCCCTGCTTCAAGCGTCTGGCTCAGTGCGACACCTGTATCGTCAGTCCGGAGAAGTGCCATTACGACGCTGGTTCATGTCGCGAGCCTGAATGGGGTGAGCAGAACTGTATGATTGATCATTTCGTTTACCTGGCGAATACCTCTGGTTTGAAAGTGGGTATAACGCGGGGCACGCAGGTTCCCACCCGCTGGATGGATCAGGGGGCAACCCAGGCAAGACCAGTTTTTCGTGTTGCTACTCGACTCGACTCGGGTTTGGTTGAAACTATTTTTAAAAATCATATCGCAGACAAGACCAATTGGCGCAACATGCTGAAGGGGGCGGCGGATCCCGTTGATCTGGAACAGGCCCGAAAAGACCTGGTGGCAGATTGTGCAGCTGACATCAGCGCCTTAATCAGCGAGCGCGGCGTCGATGCTGTGACTGAACTTCCAGATGAGCCAGAGACGCTGATTCACTACCCGGTTGTCGAGTACCCAGTAAAAGTATCGTCCTTTAACCTGGATAAGACTCCTGTTGCAGAGGGAACACTCATGGGTATCAAGGGGCAATACCTCATTTTCGATGCAGGCGTTATCAATATGCGAAAATACGCCGGTTATCACATGTCGCTGATACAGGCGGGATGAGTATGCGTGACGCCAATCCCGGTACGGTTTATTTGAAGGACTATCGCCCGTCTGATTTTATGATTACCCGGACGGAATTATATTTTGATCTGCGTGATGAGAGTGTGTTGGTGTCGTCGCGTCTGCACCTGCAGCGCAGTCATCTGTCACAAGAAGGTGCTCCGCTCAGATTGCATGGAGAAGAACTGGAGTTAGTCAGTCTCGCGGTGGATGGTGCGCCATTGCGTGAAGAACAGTTTCGGTTTGAAGGGGATGTGCTTGTGATCGAGCGCCTGCCGAATGAATGCGTTCTTGACTGTGTGACACGAATCAAACCGCAGGAAAATACCAGTTTGTCCGGGCTTTATCGTTCGCGAGGTCTTTACTGTACGCAGTGTGAGGCGGAGGGCTTCAGGCGTATTACGTATTATCTTGATCGCCCGGATGTCATGTCGGTCTTTCGTGTCACGGTGGAAGCCGATAGCGAGTCCTGCCCGATACTGTTGAGCAATGGCAACCCTGTAGAGAATGAGAAGCTCGATGGCGGCAGGCATCGCGTGATATGGGATGATCCTCATCCGAAACCCTCTTATCTTTTTGCGCTGGTAGCGGGCGACCTGCGCTGTGTACAGGACAGTTTCACTACCGCCGGCGGGCGCGCGGTTACCCTGAATATCCACGTTGAGGAGAAAGATCTCGACAAGTGTGAGCACGCGATGCGCTCGCTGCAAGAGGCGATGCGTTGGGACGAGACTGCATATGGCTGTGAGTATGATCTCGATGTCTTCAATATTGTGGCGGTTGATGACTTCAATATGGGCGCTATGGAGAATAAAGGCCTGAACATATTCAATACGGCCTGTGTGTTGTGTAATCCGGAAATTACTACCGACCTCGGCTTTCAGCGTGTGGAAGCCATCGTAGCCCACGAGTATTTCCATAACTGGAGCGGCAACCGGGTCACCTGCAGAGACTGGTTTCAACTGAGTTTGAAGGAAGGGTTCACGGTATTTCGTGATGGACAGTTTTCTTCTGACATGGGGTCTCCCACGGTAAAGCGGGTAGCCGACGCAAATCTCATGCGTACCGCTCAGTTCGCTGAGGATGCGGGTCCTATGGCGCACCCCATACGCCCGGAATCCTTTATGGAGATCAATAACTTTTATACGCTGACGGTATACGAGAAGGGTGCGGAAGTCGTACGCATGATTCACACGTTGCTGGGAGCGGACCGATTTCGAGCGGGCTCAGATCTTTACTTTAAGCGGCATGACGGCCAGGCGGTAACCTGTGAGGATTTTATTTGTGCGATGGAAGAGGGCGGTGGTATCGATTTAGCTCAATTTCGCAACTGGTACTCGCAGGCAGGAACACCTGAGATCACCGTTAGCGACGCATTTGATGAACAAACAGGTTGTTATACGCTTACCGTGGAGCAGTCTTGTCCCGCCACTCCAGGCCAGCGAGAAAAAGCGCCCTTTGTTATACCTCTGGCTATGGGTTTGCTGGGCGAGCAAGGCAACCTGCCGCTGCGAATGCAGGGTGTGGCTGACGAGGAGGATGCGCCCTGCCACAGAGTGCTGGTTGTCGATCAGCCGAAGCAGAGTTATGTTTTTGAAGGCATAAAGCGCCGTCCAGTTCCCTCTCTATTGCGCGGTTTTTCCGCTCCGGTTCGTCTGCATTATAATTACAGTCAAGACGACCTTTGTGCACTGATGCGGCGCGTCGGTGACGGATTTGCACGCTGGGATGCGGCGCAGGCGCTCTCGATCGACACCATCGTTCGTGCGGAGCAGGCGATCGTCGCTGGGCGCAGCCCTGCAGTCGACGACTGTGTCGCGGATGCGTGGAGATATCTGCTGGATGACCCTGCGCTTGATCCGGCAATGGTGGCCGAAATGATGCACCTGCCTGCCGAGGATTACCTCGCAGAATTGGCCAGTCAGGCAGCGGGTGCGAATGTCGATACTATTCATCAGGCCCGAGAGGCTGTGCAAAAGGTGTTGGGCGAGCGCTTGCAAGCCTCCTTAAGGTTGGCCTATGACAGGTTAGAAATAAAGCAACCTTATGCGCCGGACGCCAGCCAGATTGCACGTCGTAGCTTACGTAATACCTGCCTGTCTTACTTGGTGAGCAGTGACCGAAAACATATGCAACTAGCGACTTTGCAGTATCAGGCGGCGGGCAATATGACAGATCGCCTTG
>CAJQQW010000157.1 GCA_905480565.1 uncultured Halioglobus sp.
TTAACCGATTCGGCGAAGACATGAAAGACTACGAAATCCTGGATATCAGCGTCACGTACAACCTGACCGATGCTCTGAGCATTCAGGGCCGGGTGGAAAACGTGCTGGACGAAGACTATGAGGAGGTTTCCGGCTACAACACGCCGGGAGCTGCAGGATACGCCGGCATTCGTTATAGTTTCTAGACTTGCAGCAACAGGAGAAACCCCATGACCACTGATGGACAGGATAAGGATCGCAAGGAAGCAAAACACAAGGCGGCCATGGAGAAACAAAAAGCCAAGGTTGACGCAGCAATTGAAGCGGCTGATACGGAACGCGGCGTGGCGCTTCTCCTGACGGGCAATGGCAAGGGAAAATCCAGCTCGGCTTTTGGTATGGTCATGCGCGCATTGGGCTACGGCCAGAAAGTCGGTGTCGTACAGTTTATCAAGGGCGAGCAGCTCTCCGGTGAAGAACTCTATCTACGGGACCACTGCCCGCAGGTACATTTTTACCAGATGGGCACCGGGTTCACCTGGAATACCCAGGACATGAGTTCGGACATTAAAGCAGCGCAAGAGACATGGGCCGTCGCCAAACCCATGCTGGCCGACGCTAGCTACGATCTTGTCGTACTGGATGAACTGACCTACATGATCGGTTACAAGTATCTGGATGATGCAGAGGTCCTGCAGGCTCTTGCCAATCGGCCAGAGAGCCAGAGCGTGGTTGTCACTGGCCGCGGTGGTGGCTCCGAGCTACAGGCGGTAATGGACACCGTCTCCGAGGTCAAGGATGTAAAACATGCCTATAAGGCAGGCATCAAGGCACGCAAGGGTGTGGATTACTAAGCGGCCGCCGGGCGCAATACACTGCTCACCCTGACGCGCGGTGTGTACCGCACTTAAACAGCGCAAGTGCCGGCTGTTCCGATCCCGGTGAAGACGAAAGGCAACGCCTAATCTGGTTCTTTTGAATTTTTGCCCATCACACGCCCCGGCCAGTCTCGCTGCACAGCGATAGCTCTATGGAGCGGATGCGTTTTCGTCCGCTCACCCCAACGCTCATTGAATACTAATTCCTCTGCTGACAGGCGATGCCCCCAGCCCCTGTCTTCCAGCTCCGGCTTATCGCGAAAATACTCTACGTAACCGAGACAAAGATAGGCAATCGGAACAACCTGTTCCGGCAAATTGAGGATGTGCCTCAGATTTTGAGAAGAAATAATAGACACCCAACCCACGCCGACTCCCTCTGCACGGGCGGCCAGCCAGAGGTTCTGCACAGCGCACACCGTACTGTAAATATCCATTTCGGACTGGTGGGTCCGTCAGAGCACTGCGTCACCACCGCGCCCGCGGTCACAGGTAATACACAGGTTGACCGGTGCATCAAGGATACCCTGCAACTTTAACTGCCTGTAGTGATCTCGACGCTTTCCCTCGAACAGCTCCGCCGCTTCTTCGTTTGCCTCGCAGAACGCCTGGTATATCCGCTCCCTGGTATCATGCCCCTCGATCACAATGAAATTCCAGGGCTGTGAAAGCCCTACCGAGGGCGCATGATGCGCCGCAATAATGATACGCGCCAGCACATCCTCGGGCACTGCTGTCTCGATGAACTCGCTGCGCACATCGCGACGCCCAAACAGTGTTTCGTAGAAGCCTTGATCGCCGGAGCGGGAATTTTGCATCAGTACCCTTCACTATATACAGACAAATTATGGCGGAAGTTATTGAGAGGCATACATTGCATAATGCTCCCTCGCTTGCTGCAGTTTCTCACACATCAGAGTGGCACCCTCAATAATTCTGGGAGTATGTCGCTGCAATATATCCGGGGGAATAAAATAGAGCTGGTCATTTTTCACTGCGGTCATGGCACTCCATTCCCTCCAATCGTCCAGCCACTCAGGCCGCGCCTTGTCCATACCGCTGGCTATAATGACCTGGGGATTCGCCCGCAACACCGACTCTACACTGATGCGCGAAACCAGCGGCATCGCATCGGCAAAGACGTTCCGACCACCGCAGAGGCGAACGACATCGGAAATGAGATGATCGCCATTCAGCGTGAGAAGAGGTTCGTTCCAGATCTGGTAATACACGGTGACAGGTTCTCGCGAACTATACGTCTCCCGTAGGGCGTTCAGCTGCTGCATGAAACGACTGGCCGCCGCGTCGGCTACCTCCTCATTGCCTGTCAAGACGCCGATCACCCGCAAGGATTCCGCCACATCTTCCAATGCCCGAGGCTCCCCGACGTAAACGTTAAGACCCAAAGACTGCAACCGCGTCACCACGTCCTCGCCATTACCCTCATGCCAGGCCAGTACAAGATCCGGTTTCAGGGTCAGCAAGGTCTCATAGCTAACGCTATCGTAACTGCCAACCCGAGGTATCGCCTTTGCCGCCTCGGGGTAATCACTGTAGGATACGGCACCCACCAACTGCTCACCCGCGCCCGCCGCATAGACGACTTCCGTGATGTGGGGTGCAAGACTGATCACCCGGGTTGCCGGTTTTTCCAGCACGAGCGTCCGGTCCATGGCGTCCCGCACAGTGATCTGGGCTGATCCCGCGGGCGTGAGTAGCACCCACAGTAACGCAATCAAACAATAACGCATTCGCACTCCCTAACAGCCTCATGAATAGAACAAGCCGTTTCTTGCCACCGCGCCCGCGGCGGCAATCCGAAACGCAACATACCCTGCCCCGCGATATCCTCGAATAGCCTAGCCAGAACCGCTCGCCGCGCAAGCGCACGATACAGGCGATCACAGTGATGCCAGTCTCCAGCGCCGGTAACAAATAATGCAGTCGCTTTGAACTCAAGATCAGGAATGGCACCCTGCAGCAAAGCGAACCATGCCTGACTTGCTCGCACCAGACGGGTACGCTGATCCAGCTGCCAACGTCGGTCCGCCAGGGCGGCCTCACCGATCCAGCGGGCTGGGTGCGACAATGACCATGGCGGCATTTGAGCCTGTAACTTTCGACACAGCGGCGCTTCCGCCAGCAAGAATCCCAGCCGGATACCGGCAAGCCCGAAAAACTTGCCCACGGAACGATACACTATTAGACCGGGCGCCGGACACAGAGACGCCAGGCTCACTTCAGGCCTCACATCCGCGAAGGCCTCATCGACAACGAGGAAACCACCAGCAGACTGCAGTCGCCGATGCAATGATTCCAAATGCTCGCGCGAAACCTGCTCTGCGCTAGGGTTGTTGGGATTGATCAACAGCACGTGGTCGACCTCTTCCGCGCTGAGCAGGGCCTGCAATGTTGTCCAATCCGTGTACTCGACCACTCTGTGGCCAGCCGCCGCCCACGCGCACCGGTGCTCGGTATAACCCCGCTGCGGCATAGCCACACGGCCGACGGGCAACAGGCCGGGAGCATACTGCAGCGCATACTGGGAACCCGGCACCGGCAGCAACGCTGTTATCTCACAGCCATAGTAATCTGCTGCTGCCGACTCCAACGCACCATCTTCCTCGGGCAGCCGTTGCCACACGCTCCCCGGCACAGTGGGCACTGGCCAGCTCGAAGGGCTGATTCCTGTTGACAGGTCTGTCCATGCCTCCCGCGGTATCTCATATTCCCGAACGGCCAGTTCCAGCCTGCCACCGTGCTCAAGGGTCACAGTAGAATCCCTGCGGCAAAAACAAACAACAGCCCCACGCCCACTGCCCGCCGCAGCAACCGTAAAGCTGCATCGATGTCACGAACCTGAGCTGGCGCCCCTTCACCTAGGACTGGACGCTCTCGTACGACACCCCCGTAGGCAGCGGGTCCGCCCAAGCAAATACCGAGAGCACCTGCCCCCGCCGCCATTACCGGACCCGCATTGGGGCTATCCCACAGGGGTGCCTGCGTCGACCAACAATGCCTTGCACGATGATACTGTCCCGACAGTGCATAAAAAAATGCACAAAGACGGGCCGGTATCCAGTTCAGGACATCATCCATCAACGCGGCGCTGCGGCCAAAATGCAGATAGGCCTCATCGCGATAGCCCCACATGGCATCCAGGGTATTGGC
>CAJQQW010000158.1 GCA_905480565.1 uncultured Halioglobus sp.
CGCGCATGCTTCTCGGATAAGGTGCTCATCGACTACGGTGCTATCAGTGCGGCAACGGGCGCGCCCGATGTGGCACGCAACACGGATGACTGGATGCTTCATCTAAAAAGCGTTATCAATGGTTTTGATATCACGCGTCACACGATTACCAATCATAGGGTGATTATCTCCGATGGGGAAATCAGCTGTCGCGCCTACTTAAGCGCCGATCATGTCTTGTTCAAGGATGCCGCCAACCCGGTTATCGACGATGAAGATATTGTGACTGTGGTTGGGGAGTACACCAACCACTATCGTTCGATCGATGGTGATTGGAAAATCTGTCAGTCAGCGCTGCGTGTGGATTGGTCCCGGGGCAATATGGGTCTATTTGCCACAGCACCGGAGCGGGCAGCAAAATACGAGGGCTAGGCAGGCAGCTTAGGCGTTCGCAAAGTGGAATCTGCGGCGTTCTTCTACTGTGTGAACCACTATCTGTCGCCCTATTGAGTTGTTTGCTGTGAGCTCTTTCGTAACTGCCGGATCGGTGCTGGCGGCAAGGAAGCGCTCGCCCGCCGCCGAATCCGCGATGATCATACCGAGATCCGGTTTTTCTTTGCGCATTGCGACCGTGTAAGTAACGATTCGACCCGTTTCCGGGTTGTCGGCATATTGTCGTATCGCTATGTCGCTGCAGTCGACTTCAAAACGTGGATTGTCGTTCCAATCGATTTTTTGCGCTCGAGTACAGACACCGGTGAGCAGGGCTGCAGCATGTTTTGAGAGCATGCCACCGTTAGCTGTAATCAGAGCGCGATCAGCGTTGCCGCGCAGTCGCCGCGCCATTTCCGCCAGTGCATGCATTGAGTAATTGTTTCCAGGTCCCCCGAAGTAGGGCAGGCCACCGGTCACCGTCAGGGCTATCGAACCGTCGGTTGGTAGTTCAAGCACCTCGCAAGCCGCGGTTACTGCGCAGGGAAAGCAGCTATAAATATCAATCAGATCGATATCGGTCATACGTTGATCGGCTTGTGACAGGGTATTCAACAGCACGCGTTCCATGGCCTCGGAGCGAGCGGGGTCTTCCCGCTGGGAGAGTGCGTGATCGGCCCCATGCGAGAAGGACTCGAGGAATACCCATTGTGCGGGGTCAATGTCCAGCTCACGCGCATGGCCTGCACTGGTAATCAATACAGCCGCCGCTTGATTAACCGCGTCCTGAGCGATTAGACGTTTCAGGTAGGGCAGGCTAATGGGATAGTTGCCGGGGCTCGCTTCGGTAATATCGTTTGCCGAGTAGGCCTGAGAAAACTGGGAATAAGGATTTTGGGCTGCGATTTCGCTGAAGCCGGCCATAAAACGCCCCATGAAGCGTTCATGTTGACGCAGGTCATGCCCCATTTGGTGTGCCTGCAGCATTTCGATGGCGCCGTAGAAGCGCGCCGGTAGGTTAAAGCCGGCATGTATTTCCTCCATTGAAACCAGCCGGTCAACGGATGTTCTATCGTCCAGAGAAGCTTCAATGTCTTCCTGCCAATCGAGCACAATCCCATGGCGCAATGCGTAACGCTGGTTGGCGATCGCCTCCGCACCTGTCAGCAGTGCACTTTTGATATCGCCGCTGGCGATGGCTTGCATGAGTTCAACCAGAAGCTGCAGTGGTTCGTTGCCGCCGACGTTACTGTAGATTCGTCTGGTGGGCGAGGCGCCAATACGACGCGCTATAGACTCGGGTGGATTGGTGCTGCCACCGAACTCAGATTTCCATGCGCCTGCAGAGTCAGAAAACAGGCGAATAGTGGCAATCGTATCGATTGCGCTCGGTTTCACGCCGCCGTCCTCCAATGCGCTCAGACAGGCCTTTGATGCTAGATGCATCGGCGGATTTAGTGGCGGCGCTCCGTTGCCCAGGCGCTCCACGTACTGGCCGCTGCCAATGATAATTGGAGTATTGTCTGGCACTGCGCCCGGGCTTTGAATCTGCATGCTTTCGCCTTGCTTTAGTGATCTGAGGATCAAGGTATTTGTGCTACCGGGTAGCGGTTACGCCGCAAGCGCGTGGTGCACTGTGGCAAGGTGCGAAGCGAAGGTCAAGAACGTTTGTCTGATCCCGGCGCTGCTATATCAGGGGGAAGCTGCACAGAGACTCGTAAACCGCTGGCGGTATTGTCGGCGTGGATTCGTCCACCATGCAGCGCAATGCCCCGGCGAGCGATTGCCAGACCTAGCCCAAATCCTTCTGACGTCGGAGAGCGCGTCCTGTCCACCTGGTAGAACTCCGTAAATATTCTATCTAATTCATCATCTGGAACACCCGCTCCATGATCCTCCACAGTGACTCTGTAACCACCTGTATCGCTCAGTATTACGTCAACCGTTGTGTTGTCGGGGGTATGTTGCAGTGCGTTTCTGAGAATATTTTCGAACGCTTTTTGGAGTGTGTCAGCATGTGTCTTCACCACCGCAGACCCAATCTGTCTGCGGAGATTGAATGCCTTACCATTCTGCTGACCCTCAAAGCCAGCATTTTCACAAAGCTGCTCAAGTAGTACGCCTAGATCAATGGTGTCTTCCAGTTTGGCGTCCAGTCTCGGGTTGGCCAGTAACTGTGATATGAGATCTTCCAGTCGCTCCGCGTCTTTTTCAATACGCTTGAGGTATTGCTGATGTTCAGCCGGTTTTTCCTGAGCCAGAGCGAGCGAGACTCGCAGTCGTGCCAGTGGTGATCTCAATTCATGAGATATGTCACCCATCAGGCGTTTCTGGGCCTGGATTCGCTCCTGTAGCTGGGTAGCCATCGTATTGAAATCTCTGGCCAGTTCATCCGTTTCGTCACCGCCTCTGCTGCGTACCGTGAGTCGCGTGTCCAGCGCGCCGTTGGCTAATTGTCGGGAGGCGACTTGCAAATGCTGAATGCGGGTCGTAATGACTCGAGACAATAAAAAGCATAATACGCCGCTGACGATTACCGCCAGCGAGAGGCGCAACCATACGTTGTCACCCACAAGATTAAGGAGTGCCGCGCGTGGTCTATGGGGGTAGATAAAAACGGCGCTAACCGGTCCCTCTGCAGCCCTGCGGAGCCGATGGGCTGTGAGTCGTCGCCCCGGAGCTGTAATAGAGCGCCTGTCTGACTGCCCGCGGAGTTTATCAGCCAGTAGGAGAGCGTTCTTGGGTACTTTGCGGCCCAGCAAGTCTTTGCCCCGCGCGTCAAGCAGAAAAATCCGAATACCGAACCGCTGCCTGGCAATATCTATAGACTGAACAAGGCTCGCTTCCTCGTTATTTTCCAGTGCGTAGAGCATGCGTAGCATGGCTCGATGAGGCTGGCGATCCGGTTTTTCATCAACGCGGCTGGGGCCAGGGGGGCGCGAATCAAAGTAGTTACTGCTCAATAGCCAGCTGCCGAGAACAGCGGTAGTCACCAACCAGAAGCCGAGAAAGACTTTGATAAAGAGGCTGTCGAAAAGTTTCATTAACAGGACCCAAGTCTAAACTGGTAACCGCTACCCCGCACACTGACGATTAAATTATCCCCCCCGGCAAGGGATAGTTTTTTACGGATCTTGCTGATGTGAACATCGATACTGCGATCATACGCCCTGAGAGGCCTGCCGAGTGCTTGCTGGCTCAGTACCTCTTTATCAACGACATGTCCTGCGCTCTGCACTAGCAGTTCGAGTATATTGAATTCTGCGCTGGTGAGCTCAAGTACCGTATCCTCGAAGGAGGCATGACGAGCAGCACTGTTGATATGTGTTTGCCCGGCAGTAGTTATTTTTTTTCCAGGAGCTCCGCCATCATGTGCACGGCGCAGAATAGCCCGCAGTCTGGCGGTCAGTTCGCGAGGGTCGCAGGGCTTTGACAGGTAATCGTCGGCGCCCAATTCGAGACCGACGATCCTGTCAGTAGTGTCACCCCGAGCAGTGAGCATAAGCACAGGGGTGTTACTAAATTCGCGCAGTTGGCGCAGAACATCAAGGCCGGGCAGTCCTGGTAGCATGATATCCAGCACAATCGCATCATAGCTGTGCGTACGGCAATGGCTAAGGGCGTCTGCGCCATCGTGAAGTGCAGAGGCGTTGATGCCCTCGAGAGAAAAAAATTCCTGCAGTAGGGCGCACAGATCACGGTCGTCATCGATGATCAGTATGCGGATACTCACGGCTTTCACCAGTAGGCAAGCGTTAAATCATAAAACCAGTGTGGACTAGCTTACAGTGCTTGTCATGTGCTTTGACCGGGCAAGGCCATTCTTAACAAATCTTTACTAAGCGAGCGCTTTTCGTCGCCGTGCTCTCGGTTTAAAGCTCCTGCACCATGAGATTCATCTGCTGGGGGAGATCGGAGGTGGCCTCCAGCTGACTGCTGTTGGTAATCACCGCAGTGCTTTCAACCCCGTGTGCGAGATAGGTCTCTGTCACTCGTCGCAAATCGTCAATGCTCACCGCCAGTATGCGCTGTCGAAACTCCTCGCGCATGGCGTGGGTGCGACCGAACAGCCGGTTGTAGAAATTCTGCTTCGCTTCTCCGGCGGGGGAGCTGGGTTTGTCCATGCTGCCAATGACACCCAGTATCGCTTCGTTGAGCGCTTGTGCCTCGTGGCGCGTCTCCAACATCCAGCTAATGGCGCGGTCGAAGTCTGTCAGCGTATCGATGAGACGCGGGTCCCTGTAGGAGTAGAAGCGAAAAGCAGCGAGCCCAGAGTCCTGTGTTGCGCCACCACCATAAGCGCCGCCTTGCTCGCGTATGGCCTTGTGCAAAAAACCATTACGCAGGAACCCACCGAGTATAACCAACGCTGCGGCATCGGGGTGTTCTTGCGTAACTGTCGGATAGGCTCGGGCGCAAAAGTTGACTTGTGTATTAGTAATCCACAGTTCGCCCCGTTGTTCTCTCACCGGTGTCATAGTGAACATGGCTTGGCCGTTACCCGGCTTTCCCTGTGCCCAGGTGCTGGCACTCGCTTTTACGATAGCGCCAATATGCTCTTCTTCAGCGACCACCAGAAAATGCCGCGGCATACTTAGAATTTTCTCGTGTATGCCGCTGAGTTCGCCGGCGAACTTGTCGAGGGCGTCTTTGTCCGAGAGCATCTCGTCCAGCTGGCGAAGCTGGCGAATGCCCGCGAGGCCCGACTGCTCGTGGTTCAGCTTTGCCAACGGGCTCATGCCTGCGCAGGCGGCAGTCATGGCCAGGCCATGTCCATTTCCTGTCACGGATTGATCTCGTCTGGCGCGCTGTTGATTGACCAGGTCGCGAATACGGTCGGTCTCGGTAAAACGGACCTTTTGCAAGGTATCGTACATGAGCTCTGACTGATTCTTGTGGTTGCGCAGCAGCGCTTTGGAGGACAGGCTGAAATGTGCACCCACTGTTTGTTCGTCCTCGCTGCCTGCGCGCATGGCGACGAAGGCAGATATCCCACCTACGGTGGCCGCTTGGCGTTCCTGGATGTCTGTATAGTCCTCGTCACCGAGGCCAAGTTCTGTTAACGCATTGGAATACAGCGGCAGGTGACGCTGCTGGTCACTGTCAAGGGGGGGGAGAGGCGATATGCACTGCTGATAGACCAGGCCGTTGGTTCCGCGGCCATAGGTTGTGAAAGGCATTGTCTCGCTGGTCTGGGTCGTGAACTTGGGCTCCGGTATAGCTGTAGGAACATCGGTCAGCTCAACTCGGGGAAGTATGCTGTCGTCATCGACCTGTTCCTGTCTGGCTTCCAGATCGGTTGCTAGTTGGATTACGGCGGCACGTTCTGCCTCGTCCATGCCCGCTTTGAGTGTCTCGAGCCGGATGGATTCTGTCGCCAGTTGTTCTGAGGCGAGGTTTTCGTCGGGCACCATGACCAGAGTGATGCGATGAGTGTTTTCCAGCAATAGTCGCTTCGCCAGCTCTTTGATGTAGTCAGGGTCCTGGATTTTTTGTCGCAATTCTTCAATCACGGGGTCCAGATTGAGTACGGCGATAGGGTCGCTGTAATGTGTTGCCGACCCCAGTGCTTGCAGAATAAGTTGTAGACCGTAGGGGTAGCTGTCCCCGGTAATTTCGCGTTGGTGCAACTCCAGTTGGTGAAGCACTGCCTCAAGTCGCTCCTGGCTCGCGCCGTCACGAGCGACACTCTCCAGAATTTCGATAACCATTTCCTCAAGCGCGTCTGCGTGCTCTGCCTCGCTGCCTTCAATGCCACAGCAGAACACCATTTCTCGCATAGAGTCTTCCAGCCCGCACATCGTGGAAGGTGCGCGTCCCAACGGGGTCGTCTCCAGCGCCTGCTGCAATGGCGACGCGCTGTTATCCAAAAGTACGCTTGATAACAGCTGGGCCTCCAACAATTGACCCAGGTCTGCGCTTTCTCCCAGCATCCAGGCCATCACCAGGTGGGTCTTGTTGGCAGATCCCTCACTTTCGTCGAGCGCGTAACGTTCCACCACTTGCTTCGGCTGCGAGAAGCGTTGCTCCGGATGAACCTCAATCCGTTCAGGCAACATGTCGAAGTGCTTGAGCGCGTTCTCCTCAAATACCTGCTGGTGTGTACTCGCCTCAATATCGCCAAAAGTCATGAAAATTGCATTGCTAGGATGATAATGATTCTTGTAAAAAGACTTTAATTCAGCGTAGCTGAGATCGGGTATATGCGCAGGATCGCCACCACTGTTGTAGTGATAGGTGCTGGTGGGGAAAAGGTGCTCGCAAAGTTTG
>CAJQQW010000159.1 GCA_905480565.1 uncultured Halioglobus sp.
TGTGCCTGTAAGATCGAATAGCACCAGCACAGAACCAATTAATACCTAACAGGAAAAACGCTATGTCATGCAAAGCCACAAAAATAGAATACCCAGCCGGCGACGTCACCTGCCGCGGCGAATACTACGTTGAACCGGGCCGGAGTGGTCCCCTGCCCATCGTGCTGGTAGCTCACGCCTGGGACGGCCTCAACGATGAAGTGCGAGACAAGTCCCGTAAACTCGCCCACGAAGGCTATCTCGCCTTTGCCATCGATATCTATGGCGAGGGTAAAACCTACACTGATATGGCAGACCTGATGCCGGCACTCACTCCCTATATGGAGGATCGGGCATTACTGCTATCGCGCATGCAGGCAGCCGTAGCCGCCGCGAAGACTATTCCGGAGGCAGATCCATCTCGCATGGGTGCGATGGGATACTGTTTTGGTGGCACGGCCGTACTGGATCTTGCCCGCAGCGGCACGGACGGCGTGAGGGGTGTGGTTTCATTCCACGGCGGCCTCGCCGATAACGGACTAAGGGGCCCAACCAGCATCGATGCCAAAATACTGGTCCTGCACGGGGAGGACGACCCACTGGTGCCGCCACAAGAGGTTGCCGAATTTAAAGCCCTGATGAACGCCAAACAGGCTGACTGGCAACTCAATTCCTACAGTCACACCATGCACGCATTCACACGCCCCGAGGCAAATGACCCCGACTTTGGCGCTGTCTTTAACGCTGATACGGACCGTCGCTCGTGGCGCGCTATGCTTAACTTCATGGAGGAAGCTCTGTAACCCAGCGCCCACGACGACGCCCCACATTAGAAGGCGACACTGCAGCAACAAAGGATAGCTCCGTCAAAACCGGCCGTTTCACACGTCTGTCAATTTTACGCCTCGCTGCCTGGCGCGTACCACACCGGTGATGTCCACGCCCTCTCCTGAATGACCCGAGGAATTTCCGGGTCGCTGCAGGTCGACGGGCGCTCGTCCAAGGGCAGCGCCAGACACTGACGCCAGCTCCAACGGCATGACGGATTCTCGATAACACGCACGTACCAGGCGGCAGCCTGGGCCGGCTCAAAGTCTGGGTCGCGCCAGGTGGCGCAAAACTCCGTGGCCCCCCGTCCGCTCACGCTACAAGTGTCAAGATCGACCATGGCGCTATTATCTGCGTTGCTCGTGAGGTTGGCTACGGACTGATGAAAACGACCCTCCTTGTCATGCCATATCTTGACCAGCTGCATACGCTGTAACAGACCACCTTCGGGATCAGCACTCACGGCAGCGGCAAAAACAGGTGACTGACTCAAGCGATTTGAAATAACACTTCCCATGGGCACACCACTCTCGTAGCCCTGCTCCACCAGATTTCCCTGGCAGGCGTTATCAGGCAACGCAGCCCCCACAAAAAAACGCGGTGTGATACGAGGGCCGCTAGTAGCAAACACCTCTCTGCGCAGCATCGCATCGAATAAGGCATCCCGGGTATTCTCCTCAGCCCATATTCCCATTAGCCCCCCGGGATTGCGCGCAGCAGCCGCGCGGCCGCCGAAACCAGCAGCTGGATCGAGCCGCTGCACAGGCGTATTGTCCGTGTTGGCGCAACATCCCTTGAACTTATCCTCTGCCACGTCGCCCGGCGTGGCATTGTGCGAATCTGTACTCCCGGCGAAACCGAAACGATAGGGATTGACGCCAATACGTGCTTGCTCTTTCATGCCTTCGATAAGGGCGTAACGAGCAAAGTCCAGACGCGACTGACAGCCCCGGCCAAAAATTGCGCCTGTGCCATAATCATCCTCACAGTCAGTGGCCGCGACGCGCAATTTCTCGAAGTCGCAAAATTCATCTTCGCCCAACACATTCCACATGCCACTTTTACACTCAGACTCTCCCTTGACCTGCATCATTTCTACCACGGGTTCCATTTCTCTTCGCAACCGGGCCTGGCGTTGCTGCTCAGCGATCGGCTCATCCTGCCAGGTTATACGGAACATTCGACCATTAGAGACATTGGCATTGTGGGGAATTGCAATAGCCTCGCAATCCCCCAACGCCCGATTGCACTGCGCCTCCAACTGCTCCCATAAACCGAGAGGGTCGCCCTCTTCCAATGAGGATACAGGCAGCTCCGGAACACGCTCATTTCTGAAAATGACATTCCGATGCACCTTCGAGCGCCCCGGAGAATTACTGTATTCATAGGCATGGAAATTACTGAAGCGACATTCTCCGCTGCGGTCATAGTGAGCCTCCGCTGCCTCCTGAGTTTGCTTCCAGGCGGAAAGCAAGCCCGCTCTGCACCACTGGTTTTCGGGTCCGCATACACCAGCCTTACGATTCATAAATCCAACGACATTTAACAGAGGCATCGAACCACCAATCAGCGTTGCGATAGACGTCACTGCTGGCGTTTCACTCCTGAACGCGCGGCACTCAGGGCTTGCATAAGATGGACTATCCGCCTCAGTGCAGACTGCTATTTCGCCAATCCACTCAGCGTGATCCGTGACTGCGGCAAAGTCCAAAGGACGCGACAGCTGCGCCCGACGCTCACCTACACCCTGTGCATCAAACGGGCCGAGGCGAATCTCTTCACCGCGCGCAAAACGGTAAGCGTCATCAGGTGTTCCCAACATACCCCTCGATCTGGCATCCATGGAGAAACCCGTATGCACATGCAGATCGCCAAACCAGGCTCGACGCAATGGAGCATGATCGGCACAAGGTGTCCGTGACGCGGCTGGCGCAGCGGGCGCCTGCGCCGCCGGCGGCACCCACTGAGGCGCACTGGCGGTCAACGCGATATGATCCCACTCCCACCAGAGCCAACCGGCCGCAACACCGATAACGCCTGCTAGCACTATTCCTATTTTTTTCAATGTCTTCGCCCTCCTTACTCGCCCGCCAGTCAGTCAGTCAGTCAGTCAGTCAGTCAGTAATACAATGGCACTGAGCATCGCGATACGCCAGCGGTATTCGCTAACATGCGCTTGACCTTCTCTCCTCCACTTGCCACAGTGCGACAGCAATGCCGACTCGCTTGTACAGACACCTGAACAAAAGTGGTAAAAAGGAAGACTCTACTGACCATGGCTAAACTGAAGCAGCTAATTAACACCCTTATATTTTTTCTTGCGCTCTGCGCTTCCTCGCTAGCGCACACGACACCGTCTGCCGAGGCAAAGGCCCTGATCGAAGAATTAGATCTGCGCGCCGCTGCAACCCCCGTCACAGACGATCCGGACTGGCGACCCGAGAGGATAGCGGTACTGTTGCTGCCCCTCCCCGGCATTACGGGAGACGAATTCAAGCAGGCATTGCAGAATGCGGCAGGCGACACAGAGATCATCTTCTTTGCCCCTGGAGATGGCGAGAAAGCCCAGCAACAACTTCTGGAATCTGCAGATGGCCTTATCGGTCTTTGTACCCCAACTATTTTCAGGCAGGCCGGAGAAAACCTGAGATGGATACACAATTATTTTGTCGGCATGGATCTATGCAAGGGCTATTCTGAAACACAGCTCGACACTATCACTTTTACCAACACCAAACGGCTTTCAGGTCCGGCGATAGCTGAACATTCCATCGCCATGCTACTGGCAC
>CAJQQW010000160.1 GCA_905480565.1 uncultured Halioglobus sp.
CTTTGGGGTTTTCAAATAGCAATGCGGGCCCGCCGCCACGTAACGTGCGGTCGGCGATCTCGGTCATTTCCAGGTGGGGGTCGACCTCGGCACTGATCCGCACCAGTTCGCCACGCTGTTCCAGCGCATTGATGAAATCTCTCAGATCGGTGTACTTCACTGGGTGCCAGTCCTGTCTGCGTTTGCCTGAGACAGTATACCTTGTGTGATTGTGTCGTAAACGCGGTTAACCGGCTGGCGACACCTACTCTGTCGCTCAGATGTGTGCGCCAGGTAGTGGCAGCAATAGCGGTTTTGCGTTCGATCAGGCAGTGAGAAGTATCGAGTTCGGCATTCACAGCCGTGCGGTGTGTCTCGCCGGCAAAGAATGCTCGTGGAACGGTTTACTTCCGCTTCATCGACTTGAAAAATTCCTCGTTGGTTTTAGTTTCTTTCAGCTTGTCAGAGAGGAATTCGATAGCGGGCAGGTCTTCCATGCCGTGCAGCAGTTTGCGCAAAATCCACATGCGCTGCAGTTCGTCGTCAGCGGTGAGCAGTTCCTCGCGGCGAGTGCCGGAACGACGGATGTTTATCGCCGGGTAGACTCGTTTCTCTGCGATCTTGCGATCCAGATGCAGTTCGAGGTTGCCGGTACCCTTGAACTCCTCGTAGATTACCTCGTCCATCTTGGATCCGGTATCAATGAGGGCCGTGGCTATGATGGAGAGGCTACCCCCTTCTTCGATATTTCTTGCTGCACCGAAGAAACGCTTTGGACGTTCCAGGGCGTGGGCGTCGACACCGCCGGTCAGCACCTTGCCGGAGCTGGGAATGACGGTATTGTAGGCACGCGCTAAACGGGTGATAGAGTCCAGCAGAATGACCACATCTTTTTTGTGCTCCACCAGGCGCTTTGCTTTCTCGATTACCATGTCTGCCACTTGGACATGACGCGAGGGGGGTTCATCAAAGGTGGAGGCGACAACCTCAGCCCCTCGAATACCGACGGAGCGCTGCATTTCCGTCACCTCTTCTGGCCGTTCATCGATCAGCAGAACAATAATGTAACACTCGGGATTATTAGTGATGATGGCCTGGGCAATATTTTGCATCATGATGGTCTTGCCTGCCTTTGGTGGGGCTACGAGCAGACCGCGCTGGCCTTTGCCGATCGGTGAAACCAGGTCGATAATGCGTCCGGTGAGGTCCTCAGTGCTGCCATTGCCCTGTTCCAGGGTCAGGCGCTGATCCGGGAAGAGAGGCGTAAGGTTCTCAAAAAGGATCTTGTGCTTGGAGTTTTCGGGTTTGTCCAGGTTGACCTCGTCAACCTTGAGTAGTGCGAAGTAACGCTCGCTGTCCTTGGGAGGGCGGATCTTGCCAGAAATGGTATCCCCTGTGCGCAGGTTGAAACGGCGTATCTGGCTCGGAGAAACGTAAATATCATCTGGGCCGGCCAGGTAGGAACTGTCGGCAGAGCGCAAAAATCCGAAGCCGTCCTGCAGGATTTCCAGCACGCCGTCGCCGTAAATATCCTCGCCACTCTTCGCGTGTCGTTTAAGCACCGCGAAGATAATGTCCTGTTTCCGGGAGCGGGCCATGTTGTCCAGGCCCATTTCCTTGGCGATATCGATAAGGTCGTGTGTCGGTTTTGCTTTGAGGTCAGTTAGATTCATATCAGGAATAAAAGACTATGCGTAAGTAGGGGAGAGGTGTAATCGAATGCCGGTCGGCGCGGCCGACAAGTAGCTAGTGTTAATGAGTTTCAGGTTTGTTCTTATGGCACAGGAATGTGCAACGACTCGAAAGGTAGCACGGCCCGAGGGGGGCGTCTACCGCTTTTTACGGTTAAATATTCAGAGAGGCGCGCGGGGCGGAACGCCCCACAGCCTGAGTGGATCAAGGGTTTCAGATCACTTCCTTAATAAAATCTGTCAGCTGGGTCTTGGACAGGGCACCGACTTTAGTGGCTTCTGCGTTGCCGCCCTTGAAAACAATCAGAGTTGGGATGCCGCGAATGCCAAACTTTCCGGGGATATCAGGGTTGGCGTCAATGTCCACTTTGCAGATCTTCAGCTTGTCTCCGTAGTCTGCGGCGATTTCATCGAGTATCGGAGCGATCATTTTGCATGGGCCGCACCACTCAGCCCAGAAATCTACCAATACGGGGAGGTCTGAATTCAAAACCTCTGCGTCGAATGTGGCTTCGGTAACGTGTACGATCTGGTCGCTCATGCGGTCTGTACTCCTGATACGCAGCACGATTGAAGGCTGCAGATGGCTAAAAGGGTGCCAATAGTACCACTGGAGGAGGGGCGTACAACTGGGTGCATAGAGTTTTTTCGCATGCTGATATTTCGGTTAGCTATTACCGCGGCTCTGGACGCCGAGTGCGGCATGGTACGCAGCTCGCATTCGGTATAGTCTTTCCCCAGGTGATAAATCAACCCTTGAGAACTTGGAAGAGCACAGTGCGCCTTAGACAAATTCTGGTATTAATCGCGGTCACACTCGCGGTGGCAGCGTGGTTTATTTTTGATCTGGGCGCCTACCTCGAATTTGAGGTCCTCAAGACCCACATTGGCGAATTACGCCAATGGTATGCGGAAAACCCTCGCTTGGCGGGATTAATCTATTTTTCCGCATACATCGTGATGACGGCAGTTTCCCTGCCTGGCGCGGCTGTCCTGACACTGGCGGGTGGCGCTTTATTCGGTTTTTGGACGGCCCTGTTGCTGGTTTCTTTTGCCAGCAGCATGGGTGCCACGCTTGCGTTTCTGGTGTCGCGAATCCTCTTGCGTGACTGGGTGCAGCAACGGTTTGGCCGCCACTTGCACACCGTCAACGGGGGATTCTCCAAGGATGGTGCATTTTATCTGTTCTCTCTCAGGCTGGTCCCTCTGTTCCCGTTCTTCCTCATTAATCTGGTGATGGGCTTGCTACCCATCCGCCCTCGCACGTTCTACTGGGTTTCTCAATTGGGTATGCTGCCCGGCACAGCGGTTTTCGTAAACGCGGGTACCCAGCTCGGCCAGCTGGACTCAGCCTCGGGTATTCTTTCCGCCCCATTGTTGGGCTCTTTCCTGTTGCTGGCGATTTTCCCACTCATCGCCCGGCAGTTGCTCGCTTACGTGCAGCGCAAGAGAGTACTGTCGCGTTTCACGCGGCCCGCCCACTTTGACAATAACCTGATCGTCATCGGTGCGGGCTCAGCCGGACTGGTGGCGTCACTTATCGCGGCGACGGTAAAGGCGAAGGTGACCCTTATTGAGCGCCACCGCATGGGCGGTGACTGTCTCAATACAGGCTGTGTGCCCTCAAAAGCACTTTTGCGCTCTGCGCAGGTCGCACAAATGGCGAGGCGCGCCGAGGAATTCGGTCTGGCGCCCATGGTCGTGAAAGCGAACTTCCCCAATGTCATGGAGCGAGTTCAGGCGGTGGTCAAGACGATCGAACCCCATGATTCCGTAGAGCGCTACACCTCTCTCGGGGTGGATTGTGTGCAGGGTGAGGCCAGGATTGTCTCCCCTTGGGAAGTCGAGGTAAACGGCAAGAGGCTGTCTGCCCGTAATATCATTATCGCCAGCGGAGCCAGGCCTCGGGTGCCAGATATCCCCGGCCTTGTGGAGCTGGACTACCTGACGTCTGATACCGTTTGGGAGCTTGCTGAGTTGCCGCCTCGATTGCTGGTGCTGGGTGCGGGACCTATTGGGTGTGAACTGGCCCAGGCCTTTTCCCGGTTGGGCAGTGAGGTAACTCTGGCGACTCACGCCGAGCGTGTTTTGCCACGGGAGGATGAGGAGGTGAGCGAGCTGCTGCGCGCGACTTTCAGGCGGCAGAAAATCAGTGTTTGCACCAGTTATGAACCTCTGGCTTTCAATCTGACCGAGGATGGACAGCAGGGTGTTTTCAAGACACCGCGGGGGCAGAAACGGGTAAACTTCGACCGCATATTGCTGGCAGTGGGTCGCAGCCCCAATGTGGAAGGGTTGGGCCTGGAGCCACTGGGCATTTCGCTGGCGCCGCAGGGCACCGTAGACGTGGACGACTACCTGTGCACGGCGGTGCCGACGGTATCCGCCTGTGGCGATGTCGCTGGGCCCTATTTGTTCACCCATATGGCCAGCCATCAGGCCTGGTACAGCGCGGTAAATGCGCTGTTTGGTCGCTTCCGCCGCTTCAAAGTGGATTATTCCATTGTGCCCTGGGCCACCTTTACTGATCCGGAGGTAGCGCGTGTGGGGCTGAATGAACGGGAGGCAGGCGAGCGGGAGATCGCCTATGAAGTCACCCGGTATGATCTGGCTGATCTTGATCGTGCCATTGCAGATGGTGAGGCAGAGGGATTTATTAAAGTCCTCACTGAGCCCGGTAGGGACCGCATTCTGGGCGTGACGATAGTCGGCTATCATGCCGCCGAGCTGATCAACGAATTCGTTCTGGCCATGAAGCACGGGCTGGGGTTGGGTAAAATATTGGGTACTATCCATATTTACCCGACGCTGTCAGAGGGCAATAAATTTGTCGCCGGGGAGTGGCGCAAGGCCCGCAAGCCCGAGGGTGTGTTGCGCTGGGTGGAGCGTTACCATCGTTGGGTGCGCGGATAAGCCCGTGAGCGACATCTGGTCTGTTTATATTCTGCAGTGTGCCGACAGTACGCTCTATACCGGGATTGCCAGGGATTTGCAGCGGCGGTTGAAGCAACATAATGGCGAAGCGGCAGGCGGGCCCCGTTATACCAGTGGCCGCAGGCCTGTCAGACTGCTGTGGTCTGATCTGGCCCCTGACCGGGGTACTGCGCTGCGCCGAGAGGCGGTGATCAAAAAACTGAGTCGAGACGAGAAACTCCGCCTCGCAGGCGGGCATGATTGACCCTGCCTCGGCCTGCGTGACAACACGGTGTCAGTTAGTCAGATAGTTCATCCAGCTGTTGCTGCTGTTGCAGCCATAGATCTTCCAGTTCTGTGCTACGTGCTTTTAGTCTGCCTTCCCGCCTTATAAGGTCCGCCAGTGCATCTTTTTCTGCGCTGGAGTAAAGGGCTTCGTCGCCCAGTTGCTCCTGCAGTTCGCGCAGGCTGACATCCACTTTTTCCATTTCCCTCTCGGTGCTGGCGAGCTGTTGACGGAGAGGGCGTAGCTTATCTCTCAGGCTGGCGGCCTGTTGACGCTTCTCGCGGCGCGAAGAGTCGCTGGCAGCGGGCTGTTGCCTGTCGGGAGATCGGTAGCTGGTCAGTATCCAGCGCTCATAACCCTCCAGGTCTTCTGCGTATTCCTCGATGCCTCCGTTGTGAACCAGCAGCAGTTCCTCCGCGGTATTGCGCAGCAGGTGGCGGTCATGAGTAACCAGAATAAGCGCGCCTTCGTAAGCATGCAAAGCGATCTCCATGGCGTGGCGCATTTCGAGGTCCAGGTGGTTAGTGGGTTCATCCAACACCAACAGGTTGGGCTTTTGCCACACCACCAGTGCTAATGCCAGCCGTGCCTTTTCGCCGCCGGAAAAAGGACCAATCGCGGTGGTGGCTGCATCGCCGCGAAAGTTAAAACTGCCAAGAAAGTCGAGAATATCCTGATCTCGGGCCTCAGGACTCAGTCGCTGGAGGTGCAGAAATGCGCTCGCATCAAGATCCAGCGCTTCCAGTTGCTGCTGGTCGAAGTAGCCGATGGTCAGGTACTGTCCGCAAGCCAGTTCCCCGTGTAGCAGCGGCAACTCGCCAATAAGGGTTTTCAGCAGAGTGGATTTTCCAGCGCCGTTACGCCCGAGCAGGCCATAGCGGCTGCCTGGCCGCAGACACAGGTCAACGCCTGACAGAATAGCCTTGTCGCCATAGCCCAGTGATGCCTTTTCCAGTGTCAACAAGGGGTCACTGCTTTTTTCCGGTGGGGGGAACGTGAAATCGAAGGGTGAGTCCACGTGCGCAGGCTCCAGCTTCTGCATGCGCTGCAACTCTTTCAGCCTGCTTTGGGCTTGTTTGGCCTTGGTTGCCTTGTAGCGAAAGCGGCTTACAAATTCGTCGATATGCGCAATGCGCCGTTGCTGTTTTTCGAAGCTGGCTTGCTGATTTGCCATGCGCTCTGCACGCATGCGTTCGAAATCAGAGTAGTTGCCTTTATAGGGGTGAAGCTGCTGCTGCTCGATATGCAGTATGCGTTCGCAGCTGGCGTCAATAAAATCCCTGTCATGAGAGATCATCAGCAGGGTACCGGGGTATTGCTGCAGCCACTGTTGTAACCAGATAGTTGCGTCAAGGTCGAGGTGGTTAGTGGGCTCGTCCAGCAACAGGATATCGGATGGCGTCATCAGCGCCCGTGCGAGATTGAGGCGGATGCGCCATCCACCGGAGAACTCGCTGACCAATCGTTGTCCGGCATCCTCAGCGAACCCGAGTCCCTGCAACAGACGCAGGGCGCGGCGCTCTGCACTGTATCCATCTATATCTTCCAGCTGGCTGTGCAGTTTTGCACCCTGTTCAAATTCGCCGCTAGCCTCAAGGTTTGCGATGCGGTCGCGCAATAATGCCAGTTGCTCATCACCACGCCATACGTATTCGGCGGCGGGAAGCGAGGTGGCATGTATTTCCTGCGCCATATGCGCAAGACGCTGCGTTTCCAGCCCCTCGATGTTTCCGGCATCCGCGCCCAGTTCACCCAGCAGCAGGAATAGCAGGCTCGACTTGCCGCAGCCATTGGCGCCGATCAGTGCGAGCTTTTGCCCGGGCTGAATAGTGACATTGGCGTTGCGCAGCAGTAACTTGTTGCCGCGGCGTAGTTCGATATCACGCAGTATGATCATGAGGCCCGGAATTCTACCTGTAAGGCGGTGCGTGAACCAGCGCGTGATAGTATACCCGGCGAGGTCTTTGGCAAATGGATGAACAGGATAGCGTGGGCGAGAATGTCTTCTGGACCTATTCACTCGCAGTTTATCGGCGAAAAGAGGTCGCGCAGTGCTGTCTTGCCTTGCAGGATGACGCGGGTGTGGATGTCAACCTGCTGCTCTATGCTGGCTGGCTGGCGGGTATGGGCCAGCGGCTCGATTCTTATCATCTTGAGCAGGTGGCATCTGCGGTGGCCGACTGGCGGGAACAGGTCGTCAAACCATTGCGGGACTTGCGTCGGCATCTGCGCAAAATAGCGGGGGCTGAGCTGATATGGGAGGCGCTCAAGGCCCAGGAGCTGAGCGCCGAGCAGCAGCAACAGAATACCATGTACGTCTGCTATCGGGCTCTCGTTGCATTGCCCGCGGGTGAGAATTGCCTGCGGGAAAACCTCAGTATGGTTTTCCGGTACAGTAATCCACGAGCGTCCGCGCTGCCAGATTCTCTGGAGGGCCTGGTTCTGGCTCTGGCCCGCTGATTGCAGGGGTGGCGCCCGTCGATTCCGGGTAGTAAGATGTGGCGTCAGCGCAATCGCTGTTCGCTGAGAATACGATGTAAGCCACTAATATTCCTTGTGACAGCTAGCTCTGACTATTCAAACCCCTGGATCAAAATGGAACTCACTATGAAAAAGTCTCTTCTCGCGCTGGGTCTGCTCAGCGCACTGGGCCTGCAAGCCTGTAACCAGCAATCTACACCGGCGACGCAAGATGCAGCGGCACCGACAGCCGCGGCGCCTGCGGCAACCGCAGGGCCTTCACTGGAATCCTCACAGCAGCGATTGAGCTACGGCCTGGCGTACAGCATGGGTATGAACTTCAAGACAAATGACAACCTGCCCGATCTCGATACCGATGCGTTTACCGCCGGCCTGACAGATGGCCTGACCGGTGCTGACCCGCAGATGACCGAGGAAGAGATTTCCGCCGAAATGCAGGCATACCAGGAAAAAGCTATGGCAGAGCAACAGGCTGCCCAGGCAGAGCTGGCCGAGACCAACGCAGCCCTTGGTGCGGCCTTTTTGGTAGAGAACGGTGCACGGGAAGGCGTCGTGACAACAGAGTCCGGTCTGCAATATGAAATCCTGACTGCCGGTGAAGGTTCCAAGCCCTCTGCGGAAGACACCGTAGAAGTCCACTACAAGGGCACGCTTGTTGACGGTACAGAGTTTGATTCGTCCTACAGCCGGGGCGAGACAGTGTCCTTTGGCGTCAGCCAGGTTATTCCAGGCTGGACCGAAGCGCTGCAACTCATGCCTGTTGGCTCCAAGTGGAAATTGGCTATCCCATCCGAATTGGCTTATGGCGCTGGTGGTGCTGGTCAGGTCATCGGGCCAAACGCGGCGCTGGTGTTTGAAGTTGAACTGGTTTCAATTCCCAGCGAGGCCGCTGCGGAAGGCGACGCTGCTGCGGAAGGCTAGCCAGACAGTGACGCCTGGTCCTGTACCAGGCGTCGATGACGATTGTGAAGGCCGGCTATCAGCTGGTCTTCCAGTTGAAACCGTGACTCAAGCATTTCTCCCAGTGCAGCGAGGTCACGCCTGAGCTTCTCATTCTGTTCGCCGTCGTTCGCGTACTTTTCCTCATAGGCCAGAATAACCTCTGTGGTGTCACCAATGGCCGGCATGATCTTTTCGGCGATGGCGCAGCTGCCATCCGCAAACTGTTCCGCTTCATTGATCAGTTCGTGGAACACCTCGAAGTGCCCCGCGGAGATATAATCGACTAACAGTTCGCATAGTTTGGACTGCCGCGACATGAAAGCCTCATCGGTTGCGAATCCGTCCAGGGTGACGACGATTTCTGTGTATTTGCCGAGTAGTGCACGTCGCTCTTGTAGCCAGCGGGTCAGCAGACCTTCAACTGCTTCGAACTGTAGCTTCGGGTTGGTAGTGTGTGTGGGCATATTGCATGTCCTGCGATCGTGTTATGTCGGGTCGGTTTGAGAGTCGGGTCACTATATGATTGCCCAGCGGGTCAGGCAAGCGCTCGCGGATGGATATGTGCCGGGTCGGCCTAATTATCCGGGCCCCTGATTTCCGCGTGGGTCCTCGCGTAAGGTCTGCCATAAAGAAATGGCGATTACCACGCAGAAGACCAACAGTGTTTGCTCCGGGATACTGAGTCCGACGAACGTCCATACCGTATCGGCACAGTTGCCATCACCCATCATCACCAGACGCAGTGTTTCCGCAAAAGGAAAATTCTCCAGCATATACTCGAGGCTTGGGCCGCATGCGGGTACCTGGTCCTCCGGCAGGTGTTGCAGCCAAACGTGGCGACCCGCTACTGCGGCGCCTGTTGTCGCCGCCAGAGCGCACAGGGCACCGTATACACGGCGGCCCAGACCGCGCGGATTATGCAGCGCGGCAACGAGCGCAATCATGCCCCACAGAACAACAAAAACACGTTGCGTCATGCACAACGGGCAAGCCTCCAATCCCAGATAGCCCTGCAGGTAAACCCGGGCAAATAGCATCGCGGCTATGGCCAGCAGGACGAGGCCGCAGAACACCGCGCGGGGGGAAAGTGTATTCAGCATCATGGGGTTGCTATCCTCTTACTGCAGTTATCTCGTTAGCTCAGCGAAGCCAACATTAGGGGCTTTTATTAGCGCGCGCAAATTCAGCTGAGGTCTCGCTCCACACTAAAGGATTGTAAATCAGGGTAAAAGTTCAAAAATGCATGCTCCAATTTTTCTTTCTCAGGAGAGAGATGCTGATCTATGTTGCGGAACGGGTTCTCCCGCTTAAACCGATCCCCGGTGCGCTCGGCGGACGCAATCACAGTGTCCCAGTGTTCGAACAGCACCAGTACATCGTGCTTTACCAGTCGCGCTCCCATGACGCGCGCCCCCTCGCTGAGCTGATGGTCGTGAGCCTTGAGTGCCTCATAGACCCGGTCGCTGAACTGCCGCAGTGGTATGGAGGAGAAGCGCGACCAGTGCAGGGTCAGGAAGTGATCGAAGCACAAATCGATCAGTATGCCCGCATAGCGCCTCAGGGATTCGGGAAGCGCTTCGCGCAGGTTTTTTACAACGGGGTGGCTGTCCGTATAGGCATCAATTTGCCGGTGTAGTCGAACGCCCCGCGCAAGTTGGGTAGGCAGGGTGCCCGGCAGTGGCCCCTTGAAATAGTCGCCTTCGAGGCCCCCGGCGATCAGTGCTTGATCAGGCCACGCCAGGTGAAAATGGGCCAGAAAGTTCAATGCAGGTCCCGCAGGTTTTCGTATTGAGCGAAAAAGTTCTCAAGATACTCGCTGAACGAGAGCGAGCCGGTTTGCTCTAAGGTGGCGTGAGCCTTCAGGGAGCGCTGGGTTTCTTTTTCAAAGCCCGCCAGCGTTTCGTCGGACAGCGGGCGCTTGTGAAAATAGTCGGCCCATTGCTCGCTGTAGGCCATGGCGATCCTGAAAAAGGGTAGGCCCTTTTCCTGCATCTCCTGCAGGATTTTTGCACTGGGTGTGAGCGCCGGTTCGACGACCTTCGCGCTCTGCTCTGCAAGGCTGGCCTCATAGGTTGCCGAGCCATGCGCAGTGTCAAGTAATTTGGCCACTGTGCGCATGGATTCGAGCAACGTGTCGGCCCATTCGGACAGTGTGACCGGACCGTTGCCCTCATCGAGCTGCAAGCCGGGCTTTCGACCGCGGTTTACCACAGCCTCAAGGTTCGACGCCTGCATCGCCTGCTCTTCATCATTACAGGGAGGGCTGTCTTCCAACAGGCAATAAAGCAGGAAAGTGTCGAGAAAACGCACCTGCTGTGCATCGATACCTACAGGGCAGAACGGGCTGATATCAACACAGCGCACCTCGATATATTCTATGCCGCCGCGCATTAATGCCTTCAGTGGGGCTTCACCGGACTGCGCTACACGCTTGGGTCTGATTGGGCTGTAGAACTCGTTCTCGATCTGCAGCAGGCTGTCATTCAGCTGTTGGTAGTTGTCGTTCTCGCCGGCCGGTGTAGCGCTGTAGGCAGAATGGGACTGACCTATCGCCGATGACAGTGTCGCCACGTATTGCTCAAGGCTGTTGTAGCAGACGTTGAGATGTTGCTGAGCGCTGCTGTTGTAACCGAGGTCACCCATGCGCAGTGCTGTGCCGTAGGGCAGATGAAAACTCTTACCATCGCCATCGAAGGGCTCCAGCCCATGATTTTCACTGCCACGCAAAAAGCTGGCGCACACCGCGGGCGACGCCCCGAAGAGGTAAATCAGTAACCACGAATAGCGATGAAAGTTGCGGATTAGACCGAGATAGCGGTCTGTGATGTAGTCTGCTTTCGACGTTTTCTTACCGCTCGCATGCCAGGCTTTCTCCCAGAATTCGTCTGGCATAGAAAAATTGTAGTGAATGCCCGCGATGGTTTGCATCAGTCTTCCGTAGCGATGCCCCAGGCCATAACGGTAGACCGTTTTCATGCGGGCCACATTAGAGCTGCCATACTGCGCGACGGGGATACCCTCGTCACCGGCAACAATGCAGGGCATGCTGGCAGCCCACAGTATTTCTTCGTCGAGGTGTAGATAAGTAAAGCTGTGAATGTCCTCCAGTTTCTTCAGGCTGTTGTAGCAGACGTTGAGATGTTGCTGAGCGGTGCTGTTGTAACCCAGGTCACCCATGCGCAGTGCCGTACCGT
>CAJQQW010000161.1 GCA_905480565.1 uncultured Halioglobus sp.
CGCCAGTACTGGCAGTCAGCTCAACGATGCTGTCCAGAGCTTTGAAAACAGTATGCAAAGCCTGGAGGAACTGGTTTCGTCTGACTCTACAACGGTCTATCAGATGAATGAGGCTCTTAATGAAGTCAGCCGAGCCAGCAGATCTCTACGACTACTTACAACAACACTGGAAAGACAACCCGAGTCATTGATTCGAGGCCGAACCGGAGACTGAGCATGGCAAAGATAATTTTTCCGATATTCTGTTTATTGTCCCTGACTTTTCTGACCGGGTGTGGAAGCAGCTCTCCAATCAATTACTACGTACTGTCCTCTCCGTCCGCCTCACCCCCTGCTGGGACTTCTCCTATAATCGGAGTAGGGAGCGTAACGATACCGGAATACCTGAACCGCGAAAATATGGTCTTCAACAGCGAGGAAAATGCGCTGTTTATCGCTGACTCCGACCGCTGGGCGGAGCCACTGCAGAAAGGGATTCAGCGTGTGCTTGCAATGAACCTGGCAAGCTTGCTCGATACGCAGAACATACGGCTGCACCCGTGGGCGCGCTCCGAGGCACCTGACTACAGCATAGGAGTCAATATACTTCGACTGGATGCAAATGATAAAGAGGCAACGCTAGCGGCAGAGTGGCAGATAATCCAAACCGCTGAGCAACAATCACGCAGCCGAAATATCAAGCAAATCAGTCAATCCTTTACCGGGAATGAACCGGATGCTGATGACATCGCCGCCGCCTACAGCGAATTGCTTTTCCAACTGAGCGAAACCATCGCAGCCGCTATTGAAGCGGATCTGCGCAAGCCATAGCTGGCTCGCAAAGCTTCGCAATAAATCTAAAAGTCATCCGACCGCAGCATGGCGTCTGAACCTCCATCGACGAAAATTACCGAACCACACATGTAGGCTGCCTCATCACTGAGCATGTAACGCATGACATTGGCTATATCTGAAGGCTGAGCAGTTCTGCCCACTGGCACAGAGTCCCCAAAGGCTTTCATCGCGGCGCCCAACTCTTTGTCTTCAAACACACGATCCGTTAGCGGTGTCATAGTGATCCCCGGAGCGACCGCATTGAGACGCACACCTTTGCCCGCATACTCAACTACGTGCCGTCGCATCCAAAGCGTAACGGCGCGCTTTGACCCGGCGTAAGCCGTATGGCCATCACGGTCGTCAATCTCCGTGCACGCTGCGGCCTCATCTCCCGACAAGCATTTCTGCACAAAGCTATCGTCAGTCGGCACCATTGGCGCCGAATTCGAGGACACAAATACGACGCTCCCCTGCTTTCGCTCCAGCAGGTCACGCAACCCTTCTACGGTCTCTATCACAGCAAAATAATTGACCCTCGCAATCAACGAGCAAGGCGTCGCCACGGGAGGCAAACCGGCGCAGGGGATAAAACCATCCAGACCTTCGGGCGCGAGTTCGCACACACCGCGTATTGCAATCTGACGACCGTTATCCGTGGACAGGTCAGCAATAACATCGCCCTCCTTTATATCTACTGAGATCACCCGGTCACCTGCTGCCAGTAGCTGTTCTTTCAGTTCTGCGCCGATTCCGGTGGCACCCCCTGTCATAGCAAATGTTCGCATTTTCGTCCCCACTCTTTCCATTCCTGTTATGGCTTACATTCAACTCGTCTGAAATACTGCACAGTCCTCAGGCACAGAACCATGTGCCAATAGGCCAAATATCATTACCCCTTTGGGATTAGGGTCGATACTACCCACCTGGTGCCGCCAGACGAACCGCATCTCCCAGGGTGGCCATGGCAGCGGCATCCTTGTTGCGAGCATTACTTACCACTCGATCCAGCGGATTCAAACGCCAGTCCATCTTCAACTCACTGCGAAAGATACTGCTGTCCGCAGTCACAGCCCGACCGTTGTCCAACCACTGGGGCCATTCATCAGAGGTTAAAACAACCGGCATGCGAGCGTGCCAAGGGCGAAAAGACGGTGCCGCTTCCGTTGTGACCAGCGTGCACGACAGCAGGGGCTCCTCCCCTCCGTCCCATATATCCCAGAGAGCCGCCACCGCAAGCGCCTGCGCGTCATTACTGATAAGCCATGGTTGCTTGGCGCCATTTTCCGTACGCCACTCAATAAACCCACTCATCGGCACCAGCCCCCTCTGGCGCTTGAAGGGGCCACGAAACGCTTTGCTAGTGACAAGGCTTTCGCTACGAGCATTAAACATGGAGTAGGTCTGGCTCACTGCTCTCGACCAGGAAGGGGTCAGCCACCAGCGGGCGGAGTCGAGCACAAGGCCGCTTCCACTCTGTTTGACCAGCGATATCCGCTCCGTAGGCGCCAGATTCACCGCAGGCAGCAATGCGCACCCAATCCCCAAATCCTTGAGCAAGTTCTGCAATCCGGGGCTATCAATCACGTTAAATCGTCCACACATGGCAAGACTGTGCCGAAAAGCACCCGGGGGAGCAAGCGCAGTCTGACCTGTCGCACCACGGACACCCATTAAACTCTCGCCGCTGCGGTCGCTTGCCTGAATCTGCTGCGCAGTAGTACCCTGTGCCCCGAATTTGGAGGGAGAGAACTATGAGCGCGAAACCTCAGGTACCAGCCATCGAGGGCTGGCACACCATGGATGCCAAACCGCACCTGCTAGGGACACGTTGTAAATCCTGTGGCACCTACTTCTTCCCCAAACAGCATGATTTCTGCAAGAACCCCCGCTGTGAAAGCACCGATTTCGAGGAAGTGGAACTGAGCCGAACCGGTAACGTGTGGAGCTATACCAATGCCTGTTACAAGCCTCCAGAACCTTTTGTTGCGGCCGAACCATTTGAGCCCTATTGCATTGCCGGCGTGCAACTGGAAAAAGAACAAATGGTCGTGCTGGGACAAGTGGTGGAAGGCCTGAACGTTGAAGACCTGAAAGTTGGCATGTCGATGGAACTGGTGCTTGAACCATTGCATGAAACTGATGAGGACATCAAAGTCACCTGGAAGTGGCAACCCGTCGCGCAGTAACCACTGAATTAGCTGGAGTAAAAATATTATGTCCAATGAAATTGCGATTCTCGGCGCGGGCATGCACCCCTGGGGCAAGTGGGGCCACAATTTTGTCCAGTACGGCGTGGCCGCTGCAAGAGAAGCACTGGCAGAAGCCGAAATACCCTGGCAGGACATCGCCTATGTGTCTGGCGGCGCTACCATACGCTGCGGCTACCCGGGCTACGTGGCCGGGGCCACATTCGCGCAGGCTCTGGGCTGGCAAGGCGCTGAAGTCAACACGTC
>CAJQQW010000162.1 GCA_905480565.1 uncultured Halioglobus sp.
GACGCAACGTCGCTGAGCAGTCTGGTAGCAAGTGGGGCCGACGCTAGCCCTTACCATGCACACCGCAGACTAGGTTGGATTCTGTAACAACGCCCGCTGAGAGTCTTCACTCAGTGGGCGTTTTTTATTGTGAGTCACCTGACCGCTCCGGGTGCGCCGTCTCACGCGCGCCAGGTTAATTCGATTCATCGCTAATGGCTAAAGCAGTCGCTTCCTGATGGGCTGTCTATAGTGGTGCAGTTGACTGGATGACGCTGCCATTCAAATGCCATGCGCTTCGCCCAACGCAATCCGTACAAGCAGTTTACGCAGGCCAGGCGCGGGTGCGACAGTGTTTTGCAGGGCTCCGCCGGAGGCAAGGCCGCAACAACCCATGGTTAATGGGCGACCGGATGGTCATTGCCAGCCTGCTCTGGCATGCGAGGGCTGCACAGAAATCAAGCTGATGCAGCGCGAACGTAGGTAACTACTCTGGGCGCTTAGCTCAAGGTGTCGCTGAGCGGTACCAGATAGGTGATGTATAGGCTCGTTCCTGAATCGTATTGGGTTTATCACCCGCTTTATCCAACCCAAGGGCAATGGCGTCCAGCATAGAATGTCGCACCGTGGGAATCTGCAACACCCTGGCATAATAAAATGCGTTTTGTTCACTGTCGAAGTCCGGGTCTGTCCAGATCGCAGAGAGCATCGGCGAGCCAATGCTGTTATCCACCTTGCCAGTGCTCAGATTTACCGTATTCCCGACGGGCGGCAAGTGTCCACTGGCATCCAGTTGTCGGTCATCTGACCAGGCCACATTGTATATTTTCTCCCTGGAATTGCCGTTTTCGTCCACCCAGCCTTTAATAATCTGCACTCTATCCAGATGCGCGCCTTTCGGGTCCATCGCTGCAAGCACACTGAAGGTGGGGGCATCCGGTCCGGTGAGTTCGCCACCCATGGGTACGCCCTCGTTGCCAATAGTGTTGTGCGGTTCTACTGCCGCATCTTCGGGCATCGCGACACCAGTGGCACCTTGAAACTTTACGCCTATGCGCGGTCCGGTGGTCGCATAGACCTCGCGACGTTGCAGCGCGTCCATAATGTCCTTACGTGTATTGCCTTCTGCCCATACGGCTGCAAGTCCCGAGGCAGACATGGACCAGCCCGAAGGGCCTGAACGTCCGTTCCATGCGCTCTGCTTGTTTTCGGGAGTAGAGTCAGTGGCAAGTTTTCCCTGGAAATTATCCTCTTCGGCGGAGGCCAGCGCGGTGTGTGAATCCGTGGAGCCGATAACACCGAGCCTGTACGGGTTTTGCCCCAGGCGTTGTTCCAGCTCGAGCCCCCGCTTCAGAGCTTCTCGGACAAAGTCGCCGCGCTGGGGTGTGTAGGGTGTCGACTTTCGTTGAATATAGTAAGGATAGCTTTCGAAATCGGCAAACTCGTCATCCGGGGACAGGCTGGGATATGTTTCAGAGTCGCCCTTGATTTGCGTGATCTCGGCGATTTTTTCCCAGCGGTTACGCAGGGACATATATTCAGTGTTGAAGGGCTCTCCGCGCAGCGAGGTGTCCGAAAACATAAAACCCTTGGAGATATTGGAGTTATGAGGTATCGCGGTGAAGCGCGCACCGGTGCTCTCGCTGGTGCGGTCCAACCAGCGCCACAGGTCTTCAGGGTAGGGACTATCGTCCAGTCCGAAGGGGTCGTATTGTTGCGCGGTAGCAGCATCGGAATCGGTGATTACCACACGGTGCAAGTTGGCGCCGCCTGGAACGGAACTCCACTCCCACCCCAGCAGGGTCGTAAACACACCGGGCTCATTGTACTGCTCGGCGGTGTCGGTGATGGTTCGCCAGGTGTCGATCTCAACCTGCTTCGGCATGGGTAATACGCTGAGGTTGCTATTCTCTAAGCTACTCTGCTCGGCATCCTGTTTGGGTGTGAGGTCCGGATCCGGGAGCACTTGAATAAATAATTCGCGGCCATTGCCGTTGTCGATTGCACGATTGAGGAACCATGCCGCGCCCCAGGCCTTTATCTTGTCGATCGGACCCAGGCCTTCTGTGTCGACCCCATTGACATGTATATTGCGAATTTGCCCGAGGAACTCCGCGTGATCGGAGACTACGAGAAAATCCAGCGGTGTGCCAATCTGCACTCGCGCTTTGTGATACGGGTGTATCACGGGCATGCCCCGGGCCCAACGAAAAGCGGTATCGGGGCCTGCGCTGGTATTGTTGTTCGCGTAAGCGTCGGACGAATACATGGTGTGCAAATGTGTATCACCCCAAAGCAGTTGTTTCTCGGCTGCGTGCAGGATCGGGGTTGGAAACGCCAGTGCGGATGCCAGGGTAAGCGCGATAGTGTGGCGCATGGGCAGATCTCTTTCTTATGAAGGATTCACTGTTATAGAGCATGAGTGCGTGGCGTGCAACGCTTGCAATGCGCCGGCAGAGATTATCTGTCCGCTTGATTCCGTCCTCGCAACAGGAGGATGATGGGGGTTGCAGGCTGTAAGCTGTAAAGGATGGAGGTCATCATGAAAACGAAAACTATTTTTGAGCCGCTGCGCAGGTCTGTCTTTGGTGTTACAGACGTCATGAAGCGATGATTTTTGTCGAAAAAAATCATCGTGGCATACTCGCGCTGGCTCTGATGCTGTCGCTGACACAGTGGACCCAGCCGACCTGTGCTGAGGCAGCCAGTGCTCATCCCCGTGTCGAGGCAGCATTGCAGAGCCTGGATGCTACGGACCTCGACGAGGACTGGTACTTTGCTATGGAGGTGGTTGACGGAGATGAGCTGCAGCAGATCGAGAGCGACCCCACTCGGCCTCCCTACGAGCGACGCGAGCTGTTGACGGTAAATGGGGAAGCACCGGATGCCGATAGACTGGCACAGTTTGCTGACGCTGAGAAAAAGCGCATTGACGATCAGCGCGATGCCCCCAGAGGTTATGTTCACATGGTTGATATTGGCACGCTGGAGCCGCTAGCGGCTCCAGCGGGTGACGAAATCTACGCGTTCGTGCCACGGGTGCAAAAACTGGATAAGGCCCGTGAGCATTTGCGCGGCAAGCTGCTCATGGATGCGCAGAGTGGTTGGATTCGTCAGCTTGAAATTTATAATACGGAAACGTTGTCTCCTGCATTTTCCGTATCCGTTGATACCTATCGCTTGACGCTGGATTTTGGTGAGGTGCAGGGGGAAAATCTGCTGCAATCCTTGCAATCTCACGCTATTGGCAAGGCCGGCTTTTTGAAAAGCTTTGATTCAAAAGTGCAAATTCGCTTTAGTGATTTCAGGCGCCTTTAGGCGCATAGTGCGCGCCGTTCGGGTGATGTTAATGTAATCCCGGTTCAGGGCAATTGGTATCGCACCACGGTGGCGGTTGGGTTTGTCGTCTCCGCCAGCGTGATCGTCAGCAAGCCGTCCCTCGTCTCACTGGATGCCACCTCAGCCCCCAGCACCGATAACGACTCCCACTGTATGTTTGGGTCTTCTACTGTAAAGCGTGTGCCGACCGGGCCGCTTACAATGGCATAGAGAGCGTTGTCCCGGTGTGTGTAATGCAGTGCGCGGCCCTTGAGATTGGCAGGGCGTTGCCAGGGCTTTGTGTTATAAATCGCTTCGCCATTGATCGATAGCCAGTTTCCCAGTTGTAGCAGCGGGGTTTGCTGGATGACAGGAATATGGCCGTAACTGTCCGGCCCAACATTGATTAATACATTGCCGTTCTTGGCCACTGAGTCTATCAGGAACGTAATCAGTGCTGCACCCGACAGCATATCAACCGCTGTCTCGTTGCGGTTGTACGCGAAAGACGCGCCCAGTCCGCGGGTGGTTTCCCACTTGAAAGGCGCTACACCATTGAAGCTGTCGTATTCCGCGGTTTTAAAACCGTAGCGGGCCGGATCATCCTGCAGGTTGTCGGCCTGGTCTGACATCATCAGCCGCCCTAGCGCCTTCATCACCCAGATGACGCCCGGAATCTGCGCCAATTGTCCAAGCGTGTCGACTGACCCCCAGCGGTCGTTCACTGTGCCCTCGGGGACCTGATTGAAATAGTACTCCATCAGTTCGTCCCGGCGGCCGCTGGAGGGGTAGCCAATATCAGCCCAGAGGATGTCTGGACTGTAGCGATCTATGAGCTCAGTCATATGCGCATGTACGTAATCGGCATACTCCTGACTCGCGGGGGCGCTCATAAGAATATCCTGTATTCGGTCGCCCTCGGTCACCAGTTGGAATGTCCAGTCCAGCCCTGTGGAGTAATAGGTGCCAAAGCGCATGCCGCGGGCGCGCACGGCCTCGGCAAGTTCCCCAACCATGTCACGTGATGAATTCCAGTGGCCCCGATGGGGGTTTTCTATCCCGCTGGGCCAGAGCGTATAGCCGTCGTGGTGCTTGGTTACCAGCACCACGTAACGGGCTCCTGCACGCTCAAACAGTTCCGCCCAGGCAGAGGGATTCCAATCTGAAGCCACGCGCTGTTCGAATATGGGAATGAAGTTGTCATAGGGTGCAGAGCCGTACTTCTCGGCGTGGTAGCGGGCTGTTTCCGTATCAGGGTAATTCATGGCGTTTAGATACCACTCTGCATAGGGCATTTCCTTGCGCTCGGATTCCCCAAACATGATGTCCTCCAGCTCGCCAGGCTGCAGTGCGGCCCCGTGTGCATAGCCTGGCACGGAGGCGGGGCCCCAGTGGATGAATATGCCCAGTTTGGCTTGGTCGAACCAGGCAGGTATGTCTCTCGAGCGCTGCTGTATGTTTTCGCTTGCGGGGTCGCTACAACCAACCAGCAACGCGAGCGGCACGGAAATGAGGTGGGTAAATAGCCTATGGAGCCGTGTTTTTCTCATGAGGATTCCTTACTGCCTTGTGCGCTGCCATAGCCGTCCTGCATAAATGCGGTCGGGCGTCAGGAGGAGGGCTTGCTGATACTGGCTTGCTTGATGCTGGCCCAGCGAAAGGGCGACAGTAGTTGAGACCACCAGGTCATAGGGAATGCCTCGAGGTCAGCGATACCAATATCCTCCGGTGGAGCTTTGTCATTTGGCAGATAACGGGTGCCGAACACCCAGTCCCAGATGCTGATAGTCTGGCCATAGTTGTGGTTGGCCTCGAACACTGTCTTGGAGTGGTGCCATCGGTGCAGTTCCGCCATGCTGAACAGCCAGTTCAGCGGCCCCAGTCGCAGTTGGATATTGGCGTGCTGGAAGATCCCGTGTACGGTCGAAATGAGACCAAAGTATGCCAGCATAACCTCGCCACAGCCTAAACTGACCAGCAGCAAGTAGCTGGGGACAAAGGTCATCAGGGAATCGGCTGGATGGAAACGTCCGGCATTCAGCCAGTAAAGGCGTGGAGCACTGTGATGGACGGCGTGAAATCGCCACAGCCCGTCCCACTGGTGCTGCAAGCGATGCACCCAGTAACCTGGCAGCTCTCCCACCAGCATGACCAGAAATATCTGTGCCAGCAGTGGCCACTCGGTGGGCCACAAGCCTGCTCCGATGCTATCGGATAGCGCGCCGCCGATGACAACACCAATGGACACGGCGACCGGTGTAAGCAATGCCAGCAATACACCGACAAACACCGCGTGTCTCGCGTCGACACTCACATCACCACGGGAAATGTTCCAGCGCAAATGATGTGGGTAGATATGCTCGAAAATCGCAACGATGATAATAGCGCCGAACTGGGGGCCTAGAATTGCGAGTCCCGGTTCTGTGCCGTTTTGCATGAGCCACCAGCTGACCCAGACGGCCGTACCCATAACAACGGGAAAAATGGTCCAGCGAAACAACAGGGGTGCGGGCCTGGGTTGCTGTTCTGTTGTCAATTTAAACCCTCCACTTAATGGCTGTGCTGCCGGATGACCCTGTCTGGCAGGGGGGTGCTATATGCCGTGACAATAAGCATAGTATGCGACAGTATGAGAGCGATCAACTGACAGGGAGTAGGCGGTATGGAGCCGGGTATAACGG
>CAJQQW010000163.1 GCA_905480565.1 uncultured Halioglobus sp.
TCTGGGATCGATGCTGTTACGTGCTCTCGTTCAAATTGGGTGATCCGCAATTCTCCGGCCAAACCAAGGAGCGACTGACCTCCCGCGAGGCGGCTGCGTTTGTGTCCGGTGTTGTTTAGGATGCCTTCAGTCTCTGGCTGAACCAGCACACCGAGGAAGCAGAGCGACTGGCTGAGATGTGCATTAGCAATGCACAAGGGCGAATGCGCACTGCCAGGCAGGTTACACGGAAAAAGGTTACCGCAGGCCCGGCTCTGCCAGGCAAGCTGGCCGATTGCTCGGGAGAGGATCCGGCGCGCGGCGAATTGTTCCTGGTAGAGGGTGATTCTGCTGGCGGTTCCGCCAAGCAGGCGCGCGACCGTGGTTTCCAGGCTATCCTGCCTCTGCGCGGAAAGATTCTAAATACCTGGGAGGTGGATTCACAGGAAATTCTCGCTTCTCAGGAGGTACACAATATATCCGTGGCTCTGGGGATCGACCCGGCCAGTGATGACCTTTCCGGGCTGCGCTACCACAAGGTCTGCATACTTGCGGACGCAGATTCCGATGGCCTGCATATCGCCACGTTGATATGTGCACTCTTCGTCCGCCACTTCCGCCCGCTGGTTGCCGCGGGCCATGTGTATGTCGCGATGCCTCCCCTGTTCCGTATCGACGTGGGCAAGGAAGTTTTCTATGCGTTAGACGAAGCGGAGAGGCAGGGCATTCTTGACCGAATTGAGGCTGAAAAAAAGAAAGGGAAGGTAAGCGTGCAGCGCTTTAAGGGGCTGGGTGAAATGAATCCCATGCAGCTGCGAGAAACGACGATGGACCCCGATACTCGTCGCCTCGTCCGGCTGGTGCTCGATGCAGGAGACGATACCAACTCGATGATGGATATGCTGCTGGCTAAAAAGCGCGCTCCCGATCGCAAGGCTTGGTTAGAGAAGAAAGGGGACCTCGCGATAGTCTCCTGAGTCGTCAGGCATGCCGCGAAGTACCCTGTAGCTCCCGCACTGGTCTTTATTACACGCCGTCTTGTAGAGCCTCTCGTTGCGATTCCCGGACGCTATGAGGTGTCTGCAAAAACTGTCGGCCTTTGCGGGGAATATTTCGCAACAGCAAAACGTTATGAATAGGAGCTTCAGCCGTGCAGAACGATTTTTCTGAAGGGAATGGCGGTCCGGATGGGCGCACGATGATAGCTGCGACGAAATCACCGCCAGCCTGACCGGTTTTGCTTAAAATTACTAACGAGGTGTATCTGCTGCATGAAAAAGGATGCCAGGCTCTCAGCGTGCCGCCTGTATCGTTTTGCTTTATGGCGAACCTGGGATGAATCCAGACCCCCTGCCATGTTTATAGGACTCAACCCTTCTACCGCCGATGAGGAGGATGACGATCCAACCCTGATTCGCTGTATGAACTTCGCCAGGAGCTGGGGCTATGGCGGAGTCTGTACTGCGAATCTTTTCGCTTATCGAGCCACCGAGCCGAAGGATATGCTAGCGACGAAAAAGCCCATAGGGCGAGCCAATGACCGCTGGTTACAGCAGCTGTCTGCGGAGGCAGGTATTGTAATTGCCGCCTGGGGTAACCACGGCATCCATATGGGTCGAGCGGAACGGATCAGGCGCCTGATCCCTGATTTGCACTACCTCAAAATGAATAAGTCAGGACAGCCCGCCCATCCGCTCTATCTGAAGAGCACGCTGGTACCAGTCCCCATGCCTCGACATGGCTAGTTCGTCGTCAAGCGGGACGCACCAATAATGGGTTGCATGGCACTGTAGATCGATACCATGCGGTTCGGGGTCTGACGACCCGTGTTGATCCACGCCCGGCGTATTGACCCTGCCGACGCTCTGACTAGACCTTGGGAACGTAGGCCAGGTTTTCGTGCCAAAAATCGATCACATAGTTGATACGGGGGCGAATTAACTCTCGGTATTCTGGCAAGTCGCTAAGATGCACCCAGCGACACTCGATAATGCCCTCTTCCACCTGGGGCTTGGTGTCGTCATCCTCACCGTGATAGTGCATCAGGTACCAGTGCGTTTTTTTAAGGTAGCGGACATTACCGTGGCGCGTTGTATGCCAGGTAGATACCAGCTTTGCCTGCATCTCCAGTTTTTTAATATTGACCCCTGTCTCTTCCTGAACCTCCCGCAGAGCAGACTCCTCTTTGGTGCTCCCATCTTCTATGCGGCCCTTCGGCATGTCCCATTTACCCCGTTTGAACATCAGGAGAATATGGTGACTGTCATTACAAACGAGACCTCCTGCTGATTCCACTACGGGAAGGTCGATTGAGTCTACGAGGCAGAAAGAACTGTTTTTTTTCATAGTATGACCTCGCTTCCCAATGTCACAGGTATCACCTCCGCGTTGTCTCTCGATCTGCAGCCGCGCATGGTTAAGGTGCAGTAATTATTTTCCAGAATACAATAGCGTGCCAATTTAACGCTGCCTTTTGCGCTCGCTACATAGCGCCAACGCAAAACGTTGTTAACGTAAACGTATCATAGATAAAGCCATGCTTCGCTCGCCATTTTTCTGACTTTGTTACGATTCATGAGCAAATCAACCTGCGCACGCAGCTGCAGGTGTGTTAGTTTCATGAGGTGCTGCATGCGATGATCGATTCAAGATGTAATTTCCAGAGATGAATTCACTGCTTGAAAACAGAAAATTGCGCGCCTGAAGTGCGCTTGTTTTGTTAATTAGCACAGCCGCAGATATTGTTATCGACAACCTGGTGTTACAGGAATAACGTTCTGAGAGATCGCCTGATACCATGCGGGATAATGACGCATGAGCCCGACGAATATGGCATGCAGTATCCTGTCATCTAACACAATCAGGTCAGCCGCTGGGATGGTATTCTATGGATGACTTATTCAGTAATGTCGGCGGCCAGAAGCTGCATTTGCCTGACGCAGATCTAGTTCTTTGGCACGATATTCTGCCCGGCGAGGATACAAGTGTCCTGCAGCGGCTTATTGAGGAGATTCCCTGGCGCCAAGAGCACGTCACCCTTTGGGGCAAGACCCATCCACAACCGCGCCTGGTTGCCTGGTACGCTGACGCAGGGAAAAGTTATTCCTACTCAGGAGTGATATTGGAGGCTACTCCTTTCACCAGTCCCCTTCTTGAAATAAAGGCTCGCGTAGAAGAATTGTGCCGTGAAAACTTCAATAGCGTCTTGCTAAATTACTACCGCGACCACCGCGATAGCATGGGTTTTCATGCTGACGACGAGCCTGAGCTAGGTGCATGCCCCAGTATTGCGTCCCTATCACTCGGAGAGGAGCGGACGTTTGTAATGAAACACCGTAGCCGCGACGATATTAGTGATTTGCGTATAGGGCTTACCTCTGGAAGTCTGCTGTTAATGCGAGGGGAAACCCAATCAAATTGGAAACATGGTATTCCCAAGACAGCCAAACCTTTGGGTCCCCGGGTCAACCTGACATTCAGGCAGATAATCTCGCCTGTAAAGAGAGGAAAGAAGCATGAAGCGAACTAATATCATACTACTTGTCTTACTGTTGACTGGCCCCGGTATTGTTCTGGCGATTGACGGATCGGACATGATAAAAGCGACGCCCGTATTAAAAGCCCAGCGGACCTGGATTGGACAAGATATTGTTTACCCCAAAGGTCAGGCGGAGATGTCAGGAGTCGTTATTGAAATGGTGCCTGGAGGTGAAACGGGCTGGCATAAACACCCGGTTCCATCAGTGGGCTACGTGATCGAGGGGCAGCTTGAAGTTCATTTTAAGAGTGGCGAGGTGAAAAAACTCAATGCGGGCGAGGCCGCTGCAGAGGCAGTCAACGTTTGGCATAACGGCGTCAATGTCGGAGAGGGGCCTGTAAAACTCGTAGTGTTTTATGTGGGCACTCCCAATGCCAAGCTTACTGAGCGGGAGAGCTCAGAATGAAACGGTCCTAGCTTATCCGTGACGAAGATACCTGGGTGGTTTCGGCAGAGGAAAGTCGGCCAACGATGGATGCGGTAATGCTGTTGGCGGTTTACAGTACAATGTCGTCTAGGAAAATTAACTTTAGATTTTGAATGGAGATCGGTGTAATGACATGCATGACACTTTTGCGAAGTTTTATGCTGGGCGTCTGCCTCCAGTTAACCGGTACGCTAGCGTGGGCCGATTGGGAGTTGGACAATACAGCGTCGGTAATCAATTTCGCGACAATCAAAAACGATAGTGTAGGTGAGATAAATACTATCAAGTCATTGGATGGGTCGATATCGGCGAGTGGCGCTGCGCAGATTACGATACATCTGGCCAGCGTCGAGACGCTGATAGAAATTCGCAATGATCGTATTCGATCTCTTTTATTCGAGACAGCAACGTTTCCCGTGGCGCTGGTAGAAGCGCAGGTCGACCCGGCTTTGATGGCGGGCGCCAACGGAGGCGAGGTTCACCAGCTAGATTTGCCGGTGACCCTTACACTGCATGGAGTTCAGCGAGATCTGACGGCGCCGGTGTCAGTACTGGTAGAGAATGATGGCGACTTACTGGTTTTCACGACACACCCGGTGCTCGTCAATGCCGCTGATTTTGAGCTCGACAGCGGCATCGAAGCACTGCGAAGTGTTGCAGGCCTGAAATCTATCAGCAACGTAATACCGGTGACTCTGCAGTTCAAATTTACAAAACCGCGGTAAGCCGCTCGAATGACGGGGCCGCTTGAGCATGTGCATCTCAAGGCGAACGGTGTAGAGCTTCACATTGCCCACCAGGGCGCCGGCCCACTCGTGGTGATGTGCCATGGCTACCCGGGTTTGTGGTTCAGTTGGGG
>CAJQQW010000164.1 GCA_905480565.1 uncultured Halioglobus sp.
ATCCGTGCAATTTCATCAACGATGTTAATGGCGGCATAGTTGGAGAGAAAGCTTTCGTCGTAGGTCCCATTGGGGGAGATGAGAGAAACCAGCAGCAATGGGAACGACAGCCTTTTCTTTACGGTAACGCCCAGACGCTTGACCTCCTCGGGCAATGTCGCCTGAGCTTCTGACACGCGATTTTGCGTGAGCACGTTGGCCATATCGAGATCTGTTCCTACCTCGAAGGACACGTTCAGGCTCATGCGGCCGTCACTGGAGTTTGTGGAGTCCATATAAATCATGTTCTCCACCCCATTGACTTTTTGCTCGATGGGAGTGGCGACTGACTGCTCGACATTGATGGCGTTGGCGCCGGTATAGGTGGCCGATACATTGACCATCGGGGGTGTGATCTCGGGGTACTGTGCAACGGGCAGTCGACCAAGGGCTACGAGGCCAACGATCACTATGATGATGGCTATAACCATGGCCACGATAGGGCGTCGAACGAAGAACTCAGCCACGGGCTATGCTCCCGGCTTATCGCTGGCCCCGGGTGTTTCCGGGAATTCCACTAGCCTGGGCTTGACCACTATGCCATCTCCAAGTCTCAACAGGCCCTCGATAGCAACCTCTTCTCCCGCCTGAAGCCCGGAGTTTATTACTGTTAGCTGCCCGACCTGTGGCCCGGGCTCGACCGCACGCATTGTTACCGTGTCATCGGCATTTACGACAAACACGCGGAAATTTCCCTGTAACTCCGACAGTGCCCGTTGCGGTATGAGCAGGGCGTTTTTTCGGTCATCGATAACAATGCGTACTCGGGCAAACTGGCCGGCGATGACAATCGAGTCTGGATTGGGAAAATCAGCTTCCAGTTTAAACGTGCCTGTTTGGGGGTCGATAGAGGCATCGGAGGCAATCACCCGTCCTAACTGCTCGTGTACGCTCCCATCGGCGAGTATCATGGTCACGTCGGGACGTTCTGACTGGTCACGCTCGTCTCTACCCATGCGTCGTTCCTTGGCCAGCGAACGACTGAGTCGCAAAAAATCGCGCTCATTGATGGAGAAGCGCACGCGTATGGGGTCGGTGAGAGAAACGTAATTCAAAATGAAAGTATCGGGATTGGAACCCACGACTTCGCCGACCTCTGCTTCGGATATTCCGATGATACCGTCTATCGGCGATTGAATGCGGGTATAACCCAGCTCAATATTGGCCAGGTCCAGCTGCGCCTCTGCCGCTTTGACAGAACCTTCAGCGGCGTCTCGCTGTGCAACGGCACCGTCGAGATCCTGCTGGCTGACGGCATTCATTTTTGCGAGGGGTTCAATGCGGTCGAGGTCTGCCTTGGCCTTGGCTAATTTAGTGCGCGCCTCTGCCAGACGCCCCTCCGCCTCAACGACCTTGGCCTTGAATGGAAGAGGGTCAATCGTATAAAGAAGCTGCCCCTGAGCGACCTCACCACCTTCCCTGAAGTTGCGGCTTTCCAGAAAACCTTCGACGCGCGCGCGAATCGGGATATCGGTAGATCCGCGGGTCTGCCCAACAAAATCCTGTGTAATAGGTGTATCGCGCTCTACAACTTTGACGACCGCAATCTCCGGTACGGGCGCCTGTGGGCCGCCCGAGTCGCCGCAGGCCGTCAGCAAAACCGTAAGAACTGCCAGCCAATTGCCCGGCTTAGTGTGATACATCACGGATGGAAATCTCCTAGTCTGAACGCCGCTGTTTAGCTTGTAGCGGATCGCTGCAATAAAGAATGAAAGTTATCACGCCTTTCGTGTCTGCACTAGGCGTACTGTCAATGTAGTGGCTATGAAGTCTCACTTCATTGCGCTCCAGAGGCGTGTTTTCCATGATTTATCGAAAGGTGTCAGCGGCAAACAAGATCGAAGCCTGAGTCGTGGGGCGAAAACACCAGATGCTGATTAATACAGGCTGGCGTATCGCCGACGGAATGACTGACAAAAATGATTCTGGTATCGCTGTGTTGTGCAATATGATCAATGGCGCTCAACATAAGCGTGCGATGATGGCCGTCCAGGCCGAGCGTAGGTTCGTCCAGCAACAGGATGAGCGGTGATTTCACCATGGCGCGGGCGAGGAGCACCATGCGCTGCAGGCCGAACGACAAGGTATCGAAACCCTGTTCTGAAAAATGCCCCAAGCCCAACGCTCGCAGCCACTCCATTGCCAGCTTGCGCTGCTTGTCTCCCCACTCATCGTACAGGCCTACCGTATCAAAAAACCCAGAGACAACCACCTCCACTACGCGCATTGTCCTGGCGAAGTTCAGCTGTAAGTGAGTATCTACCTGTCCGAATTTTTGCTTTATTTCCCAGACGCTTTCTCCGCTGCCGCGCTTCCTGCCGAACAGGGTAATATTCTGACCATACGCTTTATGGTTGGCGCCGGTTATCAAGCTTAACAAGGTGGTTTTTCCGCAGCCGTTGGGCCCAGCTATGCAGCAATGGTCGTCCCGCGCCATTGTCCAGTTGATTCGGTCCAGAACGGTGAGGTTGCCATAGCGCACAGTGACATCCCTCAATTCGAGCAGCGGCGCATTGTCAGGGATGGAATACTCACGCGGCGCGGGACTTGGCAAGTCCGCGAATGACCCCGCAGGTGGAGACATCAGCGCTATAACTGGACTGCTCTCGATCACCTCCTGGCGTGGTCCCTGCGCGAAGACTTTACCCTGGTCCAACACCAGGACATGGGAGGCCCCCTCTGGAATATCCTCAAGCTGGCGACAGAGGACCAGCAAGTGCATACTCGAGTGCAATAGCTCATCCATGACAAGGCGCATCTCGGCCTGACTTGCGCAATCCAGTCCATCCAATGGGCTGTCCAGCACCAGTAGGGCCGGGTCATGCAAAATGGCGCTGACCAGCAGCGCCTTGCGCATTTCACCCGTAGAAATATAGCGCAGCCCTCGGTCGAGGAAGTGTGTCATACGCAGTCGCTCTGCCCAGGTGTCGAGGCGGTTGTCGGAGGCCGCGCCTGCGAGTATTAATGCGCGAACCGATGTGCCGGGGTCGTTGGCTGTAGGCCGGAACTCCGAGTCGTCGAGTTTGCGATCCCTTTCGCAGAGGGCCCTTGCCTGCTCAAAGCAAACATAGGCGACACCCTGTTTCCCCAAAGTGGCCGCGCGGTGCACCGAGCCAGAAAAATGCGCCTCGAGGTCGCATATGATTCGCGCCAGGCTGGTCTTGCCGGCGCCGTTAGGCCCGAGCAGGGCCCACTGCTGTCCTTTTTGCAGGGCCCAGCTGACACTCCTGAGGGCGGGTTGGGCACGGTACACGAGGCTAACATCCTGTAATGTGAGCAGGTCGCCATGGTTCAAATTTTTACTCGTCATTATTTCCACGCTCAAAATGCATGTGTTAGTTTGTGTCCCGGTCGGTCTGCAGATCACGGTGTAGTGACGTCTTATGTCCGGCAAACAAGAGACGCCAAACCCTCAACAATTGTATAAGAGCTCCCATTGTCGGTAACTCCCTTGCATTTAATCGAAACACGGCTCGGTCGTCATCGTCCGGGGAAAAAGTTGCTGCGGCGATTCATGAAGCGCTCCGCGGTGGCCATGATACTGCAAGTTCACGATGATGAGCCTCATATTCTGATGATCAAGCGAGCGGAGCGGGAGGGTGATCCCTGGTCAGGGCATATGGCCTTCCCCGGTGGGCGAATGGATGCAGTGGACCGCAACGGGTTCGCTGTCGCAGTGCGAGAAACAGGCGAAGAGATTGGTCTGCATCTCGGTGAGCGCGACCGGTGCATTGGTCGCCTGTCAGAGCTCAATGCGAGACCGCACAGAGGCACCTTTGGCATGGCGGTAAGCCCGTTTGTGTTTCGGTTGGAGCGCGAGGCCGCCTTGTCGCTCAATGACGAGGTAGACGAGGTGATCTGGGTGCCATTCTCATTTTTGACGAACGAAAACAACCGGGAGGAAATGCTCTGGCAGTATAAGGGCGCTGAGATCCCCGTACCCTGTTATCACTACGAAGGGCGCTGTATCTGGGGGTTATCTCTTATGATGCTGGGAGAGCTGCTTGATATCGCAGGAAACAGACGGCTCGATCGCTCGCGTTGGCGGGTGCGCTCGCGACGATAACCGCGTCAGATGCGTGTGACGGGTGCCCGGGCGGGTGTCGGTACGTCGGATGGCTCCAGGCTGGACAGTGCGATAGGGATACCCCGTTTCTTGGCCAGGTACATTGCCCGGTCTGCTTTTTCTTCCAGTTCCTGTTTCTGTCGCCCGTCCAGCGGGAATATCGCTACGCCAATGCTGACACTGAAGGTCAATATTTGCTGCCGTACATGCAATGGCTGCTCAATCGCGTGGGATACTTTGTGCGCGATGCGGGTGATTTCCTCGGTGGACTGCAAGTCTTCCAGTACGACGACGAATTCGTCCCCACCCAGACGGGCGACAAGATCTGTTTCTCGCAGGCTGCTTTGCAGGCGTTGCGCCACTGTGACCAGCAACTTGTCGCCGGCGCCGTGGCCGTGAGAGTCATTGATTTTTTTAAAGCCATTGAGATCAAGTAGCATAATGCCAACCAGGTTGTTGTTGTCTACCGCGCGGTGCAGAGCATAGCCGACACGTTCGTCGTAGAAACGGCGGTTGGGCAGGCGAGTCAATTGGTCATGTGACGACAGGTGCTCCAGCTCGGCATTAGTGGCCTGCAGGTCCTTGCGCAGTGCCTTGTTCATCTCGGCGTAAATCAGAATGATGCTGACAATGGATAGCGACATGGCAGCGTAGGCCAGCAACATCGCCAGCGAGTAATTGTGCGAATCGATAATTTGCAGTGGCTGTATACCATTGCGTTGCGCCTGGAACATGCCGATCCAGAAAGCAAGTACCAGACTGCTCCAGGCCAGGCAGAGTGGAACGCTCCCGACAATGCCGGCCATGGCGGGGATCAGTAGCAGCATAGGAAAGGTGGGTGAGCCTGTTCCGCCCAAAACGAAGCAGGCGAGGGCAAAGGCGCCACCATAGACCAGCAGCATGATGTTCAACGCAGAAATGCGGTCGCCACGCAAGCGCAGTAGCATCATGCTCGACAACACGCCGCCTATTGTGGCGATAAAAAGACCATTCGCGGCGATTTTTCCCTGTGCGCTCAGAGGGATTAACAGGGGTACGATAGCGATGAAAAGAAGAACCAGTAATAGCAGGAAGGCGCTGGTCATGACCAAAATGCGCTGCCGGTGGTGCTCCTCGTCGGCTCCGTCATAGACCGACCGCCCGGTGCACAGGTAAAACCACCCGTTGCGTGCCTTACGAAGCTGGACGAGCAATGGAAACATGATCTTATTCTCGTTATGGTTTTTCTACGTAAGTTATAACGCAGCCGGAGGGTGATTGTCAGAAAACGGGCCGCTCCGAATTGCGGTATTACTTCTCGTTTCTTATAAATGAACGCGTATCAAGCATCAATTCCCGCAGCTTTGGATCGATTGCGCTGGCCTGCTCAAGCGAAGCGCGTGCAAGGTCACCTTGAACATAGTCGGCAACCAGGTCAAGCAAAACGGGTGTCATCGGAGGCTGATAGTCCCAACGGGGTCCGTCTACAAGATTGCCCGTGACCCGGTCACCCCGGTTGCGCAACCAGTAGCCGCCGCAACTGGAGAGACTGTAGTCCCCCACACGGCCGTAGCTTACATTGGGTGTGCCGGGGTTGAACCCTCCCGGTATTGCTTCCGTTATGCGGTGCAATGCCATGACCCAGTCGCTTTCCAGTGGGAACAATGTTGGTTCGGGCCGGCAGTAGTCCGCCGTTTTGAGCCACACGCGAATCGTCTCATGGTGCGCCTCCCCGCGCAGTAACCGTAAAATGCGCAGGTCAATCGAGTTACCTGCGGCGGCGACCACGCGGCCACTGACCACCAAATCTGTACCGGCCTGCACATCGCTGAAAGAACCTTGCCAGAGGCAATCGCATTCCGCGTGGCTTTGCTGTGCGCACAGCAACAGGATGCAGATTGTCGGTAAAAGGCGCACAGCCGGTTTTACTGCAGCGCCCTGGCAGCATCGAGGGCAAAATAGGTCAATATTCCATCGCAGCCGGCCCGTTTGAAGGACAGTAATGACTCGAGTATGACCGGATCGCGGGGCAGCCAGCCTTGCTCAAAGGCCGCCACGTGCATGGCGTATTCTCCGCTGACCTGATACGCAAATGTCGGAACCTTCAACTCTTCTTTTACCCGTCTGACGATATCAAGGTAGGGCATGCCGGGCTTGACCATAATCATGTCCGCTCCCTCCGCGAGGTCCAGTGCACACTCGTGCAGCGCTTCATCACTATTGGCGGGGTCCATCTGGTAGCTGAACTTGTTGCCGCCCTTCAGATTTCCCGCCGAGCCAACTGCATCTCGGAAGGGGCCATAGTAGGCGGAGGCATACTTGGCGGAGTACGCCATGATCGATGTGTTGTGGAGGCCCGCGCTTTCCAGCTCCAGTCGGATGGCGCCTATCCGGCCGTCCATCATGTCCGAGGGCGCTACCACGTTTGCACCTGCCGCTGCGTGCGACAACGCTTGCTTCACGAGTACTTCACTGGTGATGTCATTCAGTACATAGCCGTTGTCGTCAATGATGCCGTCCTGTCCATGCGTCGTGAACGGGTCCAGCGCAACGTCTGTGATGAGCCCCAGTTCTGGTACCGCATCTTTAAGGGCGCGCACTGCGCGTTGCACAAGACCATCCGGATTGAAAGCCTCGTCTGCATGCAGGCTTTTTAGATCAGAGCCCACTACCGGAAAGAGGGCGATCGCGGGTATCCCCATTTGCCTGATTTCCCGGGCCTGGGCGACCAGTAAATCGATGCTCAGACGCTCTATTCCAGGCATCGAACTGATGGCCTCACGCTGACCGCTGCCCTCGAGTACGAAAACCGGGAATATAAAATCTGCCGGGCTGAGCAGGCTCTCGCGGACAAGCTGACGAGAGAACTCGTTTGCGCGCAGTCGCCGCATACGGGTCCGGGGGAACTCGCCGCGTTGTGTCGTGAAAGCCATTGGCTACTCCTTGATCATAGGCTTGCAAAAGCAGTATGTGCTGCCGCCACTGTTTCGGCAATATCTGCATCCGAGTGCGCGGCGGAGAGAAAGCCCGCCTCGTAAGCCGCCGGAGCCAGGTATATACCGTGATCGAGCATGACGTGGAAAAATCGGTTGAAGGCATCCGTATCGCATGCCATGACCTGTTCGTAGTTTGTCACAGAGTCGGCATCGGTGAAGAAACCGCCAAACATGGTGCCGGCATGGTTAGTGGTGAAGGGCACACCGGCACTGTCCGCTGCGCTCTGCAGGCCTTCGGTCAGTTCGCTGGTGCGCTTGAAAACAGGTTCGTAGAAGCCCTCTTGCGAAATAATATCCAGCGTTGCGAGCCCTGCAGTCATTGCGATGGGGTTGCCTGACAACGTGCCTGCCTGATAGACAGGGCCGAGGGGTGCAATTTGCTCCATGATGTCGCGTTTACCCCCGAACGCCCCCACGGGCATGCCGCCGCCGATCACCTTCCCGAGCGTGGTGAGGTCCGGCTCTATACCGTAGAAACCCTGTGCTCCGTGAAGTCCAAAGCGGAAGCCTGTCATGACCTCGTCCAGTATTAGCAGCGCCCCCCCCCGGGTGCACTCTTCGCGCAGAGCCTGAAGAAATCCCGGAGCAGGCGGGATGCAGTTCATATTACCCGTGACGGGCTCCACAATGACACAGGCGATCTTGTCGCCGTGTTCGGCGAACGCCTGGCGCACACCCTCGATATCGTTATAGGTAAGTGTCATGGTGTGATCAGCCAGCGCCGCGGGTACTCCGGGAGAACTTGGCACACCCAGTGTTAGTGCGCCGGAGCCCGCTTTGACCAGCAGGGAGTCAGAGTGCCCGTGATAGCAGCCCTCAAACTTTACGATGGTGTCGCGTTTGGTATAACCACGTGCGAGGCGGATTGCGCTCATGGTGGCTTCTGTCCCGGAGTTGACCATACGCACCAGATCCATACCCGGAAGAGCATTACAAATTCGCTCCGCCAGCTCTATTTCCAGTTCCGTGGGCGCGCCGAAGCTGAGGCCCTTTTCGCATTGGCGTTGCACTGCCTCGCGCACGGTGGGGTGATTATGTCCCATGAGCATTGGGCCCCAGGACAGAACATAATCGATATAGCGTTTGCCTTCGCAGTCGTAAATATAGGAGCCTTCACTGCGCTCGATAAAAACAGGTGTACCCCCGACCGCCTTGAATGCGCGCACTGGAGAATTGACCCCGCCGGGGATGGACGCCATGGCCCGTTCAAATAATTGTTTTGATGATCTCATTGGAGTCTGGCCCTGATTGTAGATTTTTGCCGGGGTTTGCTGATCGATATGAGGGTTGAATTATCAGTGCTCTCACGTTCAATATCCAGTTATCTAGAAGGGCTTGAGTACAACCAGTATCACTATGGCGAAGAGAAACAAAACCGGTATTTCGTTAAAAAAGCGGAAAAAAATATGGCCGTGGGGAAGCCGATTTTCGACTGCTGCCCGAACATAGCGCCCGCACAGTATATGGTAAAAAACCAGGAAGGCGACGCCTGCGAGCTTGAGATACATCCACGCGGAGCCGAGGTAGTACTCGTAATTGTGTGCAATCAGTAACAGTCCTAGCGCGAGCGTGATATACATGAAGGGCGTGACAAAGCGATAAAGTCGACGCGCCATGACCGCCAATTGCTCCCGGACCGTCTCGCTATCACTGGCAGCGTGATAGACCAGTATGCGCGGCAGATAAAATAGTCCTGCGAACCAGCAAACTACGAAGATGATATGAAAGGCCTTCAACCACAACATGCTATGTCCTCAAAACTTTGCATACACTATCATCAGTGCATACTGCCGAGCGTGTATTTTTCGATATTTCCGCCTGCGACCACTTCCTGCAATAGATGTCTGCCACTGGTGTAGCTGTGCTCGGTAATGCAGGCAGCCTCGCTGGTTTCCGCGTGGATTATAGTCATGGCCTGACGAAGCGTTGCTCGCAGTGGGATTGACGAGACCCTCCAGCCCCCAAGTAAGTTCGCCCGGTAACAAGTAAGGGCCAGTGCTGATTTGTAGTCAACCAGCTGTTCCCGGTAAAGGGAGAGGGGGAAACGCATGGCGGGTTCCAATGGTGTTAAAAAGACAATATTAACAGTTATCTTGCGGGCTAATACTTTTATACTACGCGGCTTCACGCGGCGACGTTGTTTTTGTGGCATCGAGGCCGGCGTTGGCAAACAGTAGGATCAGTCTTGGGTAAGAGCGATGCTTAGCGTTGGGATTGTTGGAGGTACCGGGTATACCGGTGTAGAGCTGTTACGTCTGCTGGCGTCTCATGAAGACGCGGCGGTGACCGTATTGACGTCCCGTGCTGAGGCGGGCCGACGGGTGGACGACCTCTTTCCCAATCTGCGCGGGCTGTATGACCTCACCTTCACTGAGCCGGATGCGCAGGTGCTTGCGGCGTGTGATGTGGTGTTCTTTGCCACTCCGCATAATGTGGCCATGAATATGGTGCCGGAGATTCTCGCGGCGGGCAGCCGCGTGATTGACTTGTCTGCAGACTATCGGATTCGTGATGCCGATCTCTGGTCCACTTGGTACGGTGCAACTCATGCCAGCCCGGAACTGCTGGAAACGGCCGTATACGGTTTACCGGAATACAATAGAGAAAAAATTGCCACGGCCCAGCTGGTGGCGTGCCCAGGATGTTATCCCACGTCTGTACAGTTAGGTTTCATGCCGCTTTTGGTGAAGGGGCTGGTTGATCCTTCTCACCTGATAGCAAGTTCTGCCTCGGGGGTAAGCGGTGCTGGCAGGCAGGCGAAGATTGACAATCTTCTTAGTGAAGCGTCAGACAGCTTTAAGGCGTACAGCGTTAAGGGTCATCGGCACCTGCCGGAAATAGAGCAGGGGCTCGCAGATATCGCCGGGGAGGGCGCTCAGGTAACCTTTGTACCCCACCTGCTGCCGATTGTTCGTGGCATCCAGTCAACTCTATTCGGGCGCCTGCGTGACAGGGGGGCGGATCTCCAGGCCGTGTTCGAAGAGTGCTATGCCGATGCCCCCTTCGTGGATGTGTTGCCGACAGGAGTACTGCCCCAAACCCGCACAGTTAAGGGAGCGAACCGGTGTCAGCTGTCAGTCGTAGTGCCCCAGGACAGGGACACGGTCGTCGTGCTCAGCGTGATAGACAATCTGGTGAAGGGTGCGTCCGGACAGGCTCTGCAGGCGATGAACATCATGTTTGGCCTGAATGAGTCCGCGGGCCTGCGGCAGGTTGGGCTGCTGCCCTGAGGTAAAAGAGTGATGGCCAGACCCCGCGCCAGATCAGTGCCGATCCGACAAGCCGGTGCGCTTCATCTCATCGTATTATTACTGCTTTTTGTTGCGGTGACCCTGGTGGGCGTTGCGCTTGGACGCTACAGCGCCGAGCGGGGTGTTCGAGTAAGCCCGGCGGCATTGGCCTCTGTTCAGGCCCGCCTGACTGAGACGGGCGAGTCTCTGGATGTGGCGCTTGATGAACTCGAGGTGCTGCGTACGCAGCGTGAAGTCGATAAGCAGGCATTGGAAATGCTGCGTGCGGAAATGGCGGCGGAAAGGGAGCGAACCGCGACTATCGAGGAAAGCTTGAGTTTTTATCGCAGCCTGATGGGCTCTGACGGCGCCAAGGGGCTGCAGTTGCGCAAGCCAGAACTGGTTCTTATTGGCGATGGGAGAGTTGCATACCGGTTCTTCGTGCAACAGCGGGAGAGAGAGTATGATCTGTTAAATGGCTCGCTCTTTGTGCAGATCCGCGGGCAGCAGGCTGCTGAACCGGTAGACTATACTCTGGCGCAACTGTCAGAAGATTTTCCCGACGGGTCTGCCACGCTGCAGTTTCGTTATTTTCAAGGCGTAGAGGGAGAACTGTTGCTGCCCGAGGGCTTCAAGCCCAGTGAAATTCTTCTGTCAGTTAGTATCGATAAGCCTCGTAAGACCGAAGTGAGCGAGGTGTACCCGTGGGAATTGCAGGAGCGATTTATCAATGTGGGGCAGTAAGAAAAACGTTGCCGTTGCAGGTGCTACCACGCTTATTTCAAGTGACACGGTGGTCGTGGGTGACCTGCGGTTCAGTGGTAACCTGGACGTTGAGGGTTTGGTGCAGGGAAACATCGTCGCCCATCCTGACAAGGAGGCCCTGCTCAGGATTATCGGTAAGGGGCGGGTGGAGGGTGAAATTCGTGTGCCCAGTGTGGTCATTAATGGCGAGGTGAAAGGGAGCGAACCGCGACTATCGAGGAAAGCTTGAGTTTTTATCGCAGCCTGATGGG
>CAJQQW010000165.1 GCA_905480565.1 uncultured Halioglobus sp.
GCGAGCCGCCTCAAGGTGAAATCGGTACGTATCAACATCTGCTTTGAGACTCGCTTCATCAATGGCGCGCTCGATATATACAGTCGCGTTATCAAAATCGTCTAGCTTGTAGTGAAGAATACCCACAGAATGCAGTAGTCCGCTGTCGTTTGGTCTGAGCGCTAATGCCTGCTCGTAGTAACCCAATGCCTGCTGAAGATCACCCGCCTCGCCCGCTTTGTCTCCCAGCCATGCGTAATAATAAGGGTTGGACGCGCGGTATCGCTCAACACGCTCCCTCCAGTAATTGCGCTCCTCGTTTCGACCCATCTTGTCATACAACACAACCAGATTATTCATAGCCGACCGGTCTTTAGTGTTCAGCTGCAGCGCCCTGAAATAGCTCTTCTCTGCTGCGTCATACTGGTTGGACATCCGGTAGATAGCCCCCATATTCACCCACAAGTGCCCCATCCTCGGGCTTAGTTGCAGCGCCTTTGCGCCATTCAGCCAGGCTGTCTCGAGATCACCCTCGGCCAGCGCCGTCATTGCAATATTATTGTGATAAAGGGCTGCACCATCAGCATCTTTCAGTGTTCGGGAAGCCGTAATGTCACGAGACTCCAGCGGATCGATATCAATCATATACTGCTGCCCATCACGCGTTATCACCAGCACATTAACATGAAGTCTGACAGCAATTCGCTCACCCATCCTAGTCCATTGAGGCCGCACCTCGAGCCACTGGTAACGCGCTTTGAGGCCCGCTTCGCGAGCCATTGCCACGAAGAAATTAGCATACGACAGACAATTGGCGGTGCCACGTTGAAATACTTCAGACGCAGTACCGTCTCCGAAAGGGTCATACTGCAAGCCGAGCATGCCCTCGCTTGTGACCGACTGGTGCAAATTTATCAAGCGCTGTTTCTGGTTGCGCCTGTTTCCGCCATACGTTTCAACCCAGTCTTTCATGGCAGGCGTTGTCGCGAGTAAATCTGGGGTGGATATTCGCTCCGAAACATCCTCAGAGGTCAACACAGCGTCATCCATATAAAGTGGCGCCAGCTGTGAAACATTATAGACCGGGTGAGTATTGCTGATGCAACCGGCTAAAAGACACCCACTTACCGCTGCACCGCTAACGGGAGTAAGCACTCGCTCGACGATGAACCGCATCCATACTCTGTAATCTGACATAACTGCCTCCGCCTGTCGCGGCACGCTTAAAACAGTATAGCTGTGCATGGTGAATACCTAATGTTCCTTGCACCTGCGTGTTTACTGCACCTGCGCTAGCCATACAGGAGACGTCCGCGCGCGCTCCTGTATAACCGCAGGGACCGTGTCTGAGGGAGGAAGCCCCATCATACTGGCTCATCTTCGGGAGAAGACACAGGAAGCCCCTGCCCCGCCCCTTCTGGCACCGCAAACCAGAGCGTCACCTGCCACGCTGTCTCTTTTCGCCGCAACGGAGTTTAATCAGCAGGGACGTCACTAAAAACCTCATGGCACGGACTGCTGCGGGCTCTCGTTAAGGAATAGACGACCATGAATTACACGGTCACCCTATCAAACAACTTGTCAGGACAATCAAGGGCTGTTTTGCGAATTTCTGAAGTTCAGTTGGCAGTATCAGTGAGAAAATTTACTCTCAGGAAGCCGTTTATTCGTCCTATACTTTTGCAATACATTAATAGCAGAAGTAACGCTTATTCTGATTATACTTGACCCATGTGTTTCTACAGGAATTGAATTTCTTCGGCTTGAATGAAACGGCAGCACTCTAATCGGCGCATAGGCGTTTTCTGATTACTAGTTTTTGAGCGCTTTGCTTGACGACTTTTTTTGCTGAAAAACTCCAGAACCAACCATTGGCAATGGTCGAGAGGGCTCTCTATATATACCAAGCTCTACAGCACGAGCAACTACCTGGGCCGATTTCTTTCGTTTAACACCCATCAAATGATATACGTTATTATTGTAAGTCTTTACCCTTCTGTCGTGGTACGTTTTCACGCTTTCGGAATTGATGGAATATGCATTAACACAATGAAATCCGGTCAGGAAAATAACGAGATATAGCACAGGAACACTGCGCACGCGATTCGCAACTAAAAGTCGGGTCCATAGAATGCAAATCAGCATGGTAGAGGGGATAAAGTAGCGCGAGTTCCCTGGAAGAATGAAGCTCGATAATGGTCCTAGGTTAAATATTTCTGTCCTGCCATACGAAATGGCGGCAACGGTTAAGACGATATAAATCCCGCACAATTCGAGTCTGACATCTACATCCCTGTAAGAAACCACAACAAAATACACCAGAGCCACTAAAGCCACAGTGCCTGTAATCGTTGCAGATAAAAGATTATCCCCTGTGACCACACTTCCAAGCAGGGCCAGGAAAACCTGAAACTGGATCATGAGCGCAGAAAAAAATGGCTTTTCAAAGGCTTTCGCCATCGCTTCGCCGCGTGCGTGAGCTTCTGAAGACGTCAGGTTCAACATATTGTCAAACCGCAAGTCTGGATGACCCACGGAGTCTGAATGCCATATGAGGAGCACTGCTGCCGCCGCCAGAAGCCAGGACAATAGATGAACCCAGGATATTTTTTTTGAGATAAACACCTGTTGGATAAGGCCAAACCCCCCAACCAGCCAGATTAACTGGCCCGATGCGAGAGTAAAGGTGGCCAGTGCCGCAAAGAAAATCGCCAGCAACATTCGTTGATGATTAACTTGGTGCAGACAGTAGAGACAGCAGAAACCATATACCAGAACATAGAAAAAGGAGACTGCTGTCATACCCCAGAGAATTGTTACATACGCACGTATATGAAAAAGAGTAAAAACAACAGGCAATAGAATAAGCCAGCGGTACCGATTGTGGCGTAAACGTGTATAGAGCAACGCTAAAAATACAAGCAGCGAGATATTTGCTAAATAAACCAATGTTATGAAACTCAGCTCTCCCTGCACTCGATATGTGAAGTAGTACAGAAGGCGGGAAGCTGCAGTGCTATGCTCGTTCCACTTAACGAAGAAAATCTGCAGAAAAGACTGCCCGCCGTCTGCCTCGACAACCTCTGACAAGAAACCAAGTACGTCGTAAATTTCATCGTGAAAAGGAATATTCAAGGCATACTGTTGCAGAAACCAAAAATAGTAGCCAATGGCGCAGATAGTTAACGCGATTGGTAACCAACGAGAATAAATATTGGACAACTTTTCGACTCTGGTTGGTTGCAGCATGCTCACTTCAGTTTAGTTCGATCGGCATAGTGCAAGTCTAAAAATGGGAACATATCATGATACCATAGCCAGAACTTTAATCACCCACGCATACATCGCACAAGCATAGCAATGCGGCACAAGAGCAATGATCGTGGCAGGTAAAAAATTAGGTTTTTCTGCCTACGTATGTGCTCTCCCCTGTTTGGGTTTCGGACAGTCAACCTGTGACGAGTGCCATGGTGACCGCACGGAATGGACTGGGTGTCTTCCAGCGTCTCGACCGCTTAATCCCGTTCAGAGCCGGCTTCAAACCTCCGCTGCACCTGCCTCTTGTTAGGGCCTATATTGGCATGCCTTTGCTATTTGTATGCTTGGATGGACAATTTTTATTTATTGGCCGAACAAATGTAGGTTGATACGCGCCGCTAGCAAAACACCCAACAGTAGCCAGCCGTTCTCTCGCCGATATAGCCCCTCTGGTGTCTAACGCGTCGACGCTACCGCAGATGCTAACAGATGGGAAAAGGCCTAAATGGCGGATTGTACACACTCTCTGATACAGAACTCCGCACGATGCGGACCGATTAGCTCGAGGGCTTGAGTGCTACACGAAACTGCTTGCTATTGAGGTTACGGTGACGCTCGTCCACCATTCTTTGCACAGAACTCACAAAGTGACTATGAGCCCAGCTCCAGTAAACCCCTGACATCACCAATACCGGCAACAACATCAGAGGCAAGCGAAACCTAGCCAGCACTGCGTGGGCAAGCAACGCCAAGGTGATCAACAGTAATGCATAAAGACAGGCGAATGCATAAAAGCAAATACAGTAATATGCAAAAGCGCGCCGACCAAATGAGGCGAGCTCGTATGCTCTCAAAAATCAGTAAAAACAGTGTCGATAACAAAAGAATGTCTATCGATGCTTTTCGCCTTTGGCGCTCAATGACAGCTACAGAAATATCATGAGCAATGCAAAGTTGGCGGGGAATATAAGTGTACCGAAATCAACCTCGCCTTTTAAAACGTATGCGCCATAGAGGTGTAAACGAGAGGTCGTTGTACTGCGTTGTAAGCTGCGCCAGTGCCTGCTCAAAACTGTCAGAGGGCCCGTCAAAGATCACAATCAGGCATATATTGATGGCAATCAGGGCATGGTTACTATCAGTCGCTCCCCGAAAGGCACCGTAATGATCCGGAGCTGGACCGCGAATGATACATTCGCGTCCCAGTATCGATTCAGGCGCACCCTACGAAGAGGAGACTGCTTTGGTGATGTGGCTCGCCAATGGCAAAGACTCCTGGCTCGAAGTGAACTACAGGAACGCTGACGGACGCCTTATCACTAAGCGTGTTCCTGGGACAATAGGCGGCAAAAATATGGACGATTTTCACAGCGGAGGCAGTCATACCAACTACACAAGCGCTATAGGGATTGCTAAAGGGGTTCCGACGGCAGCTCAAACCAACGCAATTCGAAATTGGGCAGCGCCCTTCATTCCCGCCCCGGACCCTGTGGAGGCAGCGGTCGCTGAACCGGGTTGATCTCGGCAGCAGGACCAGGCGGCATCGCTAATGATATCGTGACCGATCATGATTCTATTATGGTTGAACATTCCGTTTGTGTGCGGTACCAATCTTGAAATGCATCGGACTACGTTGAAGGTCCACCAAGACATTAGACAAAGCGAGAAAAAATAGGATACTGACGAGTTAAGTCGCTGGATTACGCTCAGGTTCGAACATCTTACGAGATGGTGCGCAAACTATCGGGGCAAGATCCTCACAGGCAGCGCACTCATTAGTGGGATGCCCGAGAAGCGGTCGCAATCAACTTCAACGCTCATCAACCGTCCTGAATTGGCGCCTACTCGCCGCACGTCTCCCTGGCCACCCGGGTTTTCTCCCCAGCCATGGCTCAGTGACACCAATCCCCGACGGAGGTCCTTGTCGGGCCATGCGACCGCTTCCACGTCATTGTGCGGCGACTGAATTATTATGACATCGCCCCGCTCCAGGCCCTTATCTAACATATCCTGCGGATGCATAAATGCGGGATTTCCCATGTAACGATCGCGCAAGCCATCTGTATCTGTGCCGCAGGAGTTGAACGAATTGGGTATACGTCGACTAATCAAGCGGTAGTCAAAGCCCTCGCGGGCATACTTGTCGCCCCGCCCGAACGACTCTAGATCCTCAAGCAGTTCCTCGTTACCGACATCCAGCCGTGCCTGCCACTCGGCATCCGCGGCCTTAACACTGATGTCTTCGGGGAAGAGTATTTTTCCGGGATCGTCGCGCAGCGCCTGCAAAGGCACCCAGGAACCCTTGGTCACCATGTCAAGGACCTGTTCGCTATCGGGCTTATTCACCATGTCCACTTCCGTCTCCGGCGTTTGTACACCCACGATAGGAAAGATACCGGCTCGCAGGGTGAGCTGAAGACCCATCTGTTGTGCCATACCATAGAAAAACTCCCAGTCCTCCAACAGGTCTGATCCTTTGGGCGGATCAACTATTGCAGGAACATATTGTCCGTAAGGTTCGGTATAGCCGAACGCAGGTCCAACGCTGAGCAGGTTTTCCGTGGACAGTGTCGTCTCCGGTTTTTCGAAGGCCAGCTTCGGGGCCAGGACGTAATCCGCCAGTTGAGTTGTGGGTGTCTGGCGCGGCTCCACAGCAACCAGCAAGTCCAGCGAGCTCAATGCTGCAAACGTCTTTTCCTGGTCGGGCCAGGCAGTCATTGGATTACCGCCAATAGTAATCAGCGCCTTCACCTGGCCTTCGCCTTGCAGCAGGATCTCATCCGCCAACGCAGAGGTGGGCAGGCCGCAAACCGCCGGCGAGTAATCCCGGATCCGCAGCGGCTTACCGTAACCCGCGATGGGGTAAGGGGGTATTGCCTGGGCCTTGAACTCCCTGCGAGTCGTCAGTACGCCATGGTTGCTCACCTTGTCGCCCTCTTGCCGGTAGACGCCGCAAACAGTATTCAAACAGAGCACAAGGTACTCGTTGATATTACTCCAGCCGGACATATTCGCGCCGGTTGCTGCAGTGCAAACAGCCTTGTCCGCAGCGGCGAACAACTGTGCTGCCTCAGTTACCTGCTGCGGCGGGATATCCGCAATTTCAGCAACCCGCTCCGGGGTATAGGGCTTCACGTACGCGCGCAGGCGCTCGAAGCCATCGACATGTCGCTCCAGGAACTCCCGGTCACAGAGGTCCCGGTCAACAATCTCGCGAATTATTCCAGCGAGAATGGCCGGGTCTGCCCCGGGCCGTGGTTGGATATGCAGCGCAGCCTGCCTGGCAGTCTCGGTGCGCCGGGGATCGACGACGACAAGCTTCAAACCGTTTTCCTGGGCACGTTTCAGGCGTCGTCCGGGATTGGCGTGGGGAATCCCGCCGGAAATGGCCACCAGCGGGTTACTGCCCAACATCAGCCAGGCATCGCATTCATCGAAGGGGAAGTAACCACCCAGCCAATGGCCATGCGCAGCGGCGGCAACCTGCTTGCCAGGTTGGTCAATCGTTCCGCTGCTGAAGAGCATCTTGAGGCCCAGTGCGTTACACCAGGCTGAAGCCATCGCGGCCGTCGATGACGCCTGGTAATGTAACGTCCCCGAATAGATCGCCACCGCCCGGGGACCGTGCTGATCGATGATGACCTGTATCTTTTCCGCGACCTCTTTTATCGCAGCTTGTGAGGAGATGGCGGCCAGTTCACCGTCAGGCATGCGTTTCTGAGAGTGCAGGAAACGCGTGTCACTACGATGCATCGCGGGATAGTACTTCCCCTTGGCGCAGAAGAATCCCTCAGAGTGGCTGTTGTCCTTATCTCCCTTTGCCGATACGGGCACCCCCGCGGCGTCAATTTTGACCTTGACCGGACAGAGGGCTACACAGACCCGGCATAGTGAGCGCTTCTGCACTTTACATTCCTCTCGACCGCCATCATCTCAATCGTGAGCATGGCGCATGACAGGCCAATCAGCAACCGATGAGTTCTTTAGTTTAGTGCGGCGGTCAGCACGAATACTCAGACACCTTTATCTTCTTGGGCTTAATCGACTGATCCACACAGTTAAGTCGTTGATGCCGCACAAATCCAGTCCCGGCATATCAGACCACTGCCCTATTCCGCTCTCTGAGCGCAGCTATCCTCTGAACTCGGTAATGCTTAGCCTTGAGCAGATGCCTCCCCAGATTGAATAGATTCGGGACAGCAGCATGAGCAGTCACCAACCGTTGAGCCTGCTTCATCGATTTGAATCGCCCAACCCCTTGCTCCCGAACCTTGGTCGCTTCATGACACTGCTCAGCCCGATTGTTCTCGTACTGCTTAGTACTGTAGATCGACTCTGCTATCCGTTCTCGGTACGCAACTCCATAGCTCCGAAGCTTGTCCGTCACGATCTTGCTTGGCTACCCACCGCGGCCTCGTATTAGACGCCGAAACAACCGCTTCGCAGCTGCTCCATCCCTCTTGGCCTGTAGGCACACATCAACGACCTCACCATTCTGATCCACGGCTCGCCAAAGGTAGCGTTGCTTCTCATTGATCTGCATGGCCCGGCACACCGGCGAGGACTTCACCGATGCAGAAGGTATCGCCGTATCCGCGATGTTTCCGCTTCAGTCTTCTGGCGTAGAGGACACCGAATTTGATGTACCAGTGGCGAATTGATTCGCGCGTGAACGTGATGCCTTGCTCAGTCAACAGATCTTCAATGCCACGGTGGCTGAAATTGAATCTATCGTAGAGCCAGACCGCATAGGAAATAATGTCAGGTGGGGGGCGTCCAACCGGAATCGGTGACGTTTATAGGTAGTCATCCACCGATTCTAGCAATTACAGGGAGTTAACTTAGCAGCACCATTCATCGCCAGATTGTACCAATTCTGGCGAGTTTACTTGTCAACACTTTTGCAAGTGTTCATACAATGATTACTAACTACAATCAGTGACTTAACTTGGCAATACCCTATGCTCTGACCTATGGTGTACAAGAAATAGCGGTATGCTGAAGCTACTGGCGCGCACCGCAAAAAGCTAGTGCCCGCTATCTTGCGTCGAAAACCTGAGTTAGCAGTGTTGACTTTTGCGCCAGCCTGACCAATCTTAGGTCTATAACAAATGCTTCAGTTGAACTTGCCCGGTGCAGGAGAGCAACAATGATAGCAATGAATAGCCTTACAAGACTGCTCACGCCTGTCGTTTTTTTCGCAACCGCACTCACCGCAGGATGTATGCGGGTAGACATCGAGAACCCCGAAAATGGCGAGTTTATCGACCAGCCCACCGTAACTGTCAGCGGCAACCTGTTCAGTACTACCCCTGAAGATTTCCCGCTGGACGTCGACGATATGGTGCTGGAAATCAACGGTTCTCCCGTTGCGATTGCACCGGACGGCAGCTACAGCACCGAGATACTCCTGGACCCGCTGCAGGTGTTCAACGCGATCGAGGCGGATATCCTTGAAGTTTCGAAAGGCTTTGTCGACAGCGATCGGGTGGTGGTGATCGTTGGTGATTCGATTCTCGATGGAGACTACTCCCCCGAAGCCATTGCACTGCAGATCAACGACTCGGGCCTGAATTCACTGGAACCAGTGGTGGCCGGCCTGGTGGATCTGGATCTGCCTAGCCTGCTTCCGGTGAACACGGTCGTGGCCAACAATATCTGTGTGATCGACGGCCTGTTCGGTTGCCTGGGCCGGGCGACTATAACGGTAGCAAATCCACAGCCGACTATCTCCAGCTTTGCTGTGAACTTTGATTCACAGCAGAACAGCGTTAATACGAACATCGTCCTGAACGACTTCGACCTCAACGTGTACATCGACGGCGGTGCGTGGATACTGGTGCCCAACTGTGACCTCAACCTGATGGCCAGTTCGGTAACGCTGACCGGCAACTTCGGGCTAGAACCCGACGGCCTCACGCCCACCAAGGTGGATGTCGCCCAGATCGGCAGCATCTCAACCAGTGTAGCGAACTTCGACCAGACCTTTACCAGTGGTGCCTGCGATGACTTCCTGATTGGCGATATCATCCAACTGATTGTCGGCGATGTGGAGCCCCTGGTCATCGCGGGCCTTGAAGGTTTCCTGAACGGTGCCGACGGTAATAACAACACACCCATCGCCGCCGCCATCGAGAGCGCCCTGGCGGGCGTGGATATCTCCGGACCTGTGGGTCAGGCACTGAACGCGGAGCTAGACGCGCCGTTTTTCCAGGTACAGGAAACCGCCGACGGCATCACCCTGGGTTCCGACGCGCGCTTCCTGACCAACTTCGGCACCGATCCCGGAGAGTGCAGCCCGCCTGAGGGTGCGCCTGATTTGACCGCTTCCTACCACGTGGCCCAGCCCTTCCCCACGTTCGGCAGCACTACGCCGGGTGGTGTTCCCTATGAGATCGCCATGGGCATATCCAGCTCGGGCTTCAATCAATTACTGCGCTCCATGATCGAGTGTGGACTACTGGTGGCCAGCATCACTGAGCTGGATATATTCGGTAACGGTGCCCCCGTACCGCTAACCGCTGGACTGCTCAGTGCGTTTGTACCGGCGCTGAGCAGTTGGCCTGCGACACTGCCCGCCCGTATTGATATCAAGCCCACCATCGGGCCGCTTATCACCGGTGCTCCCGGGCCGGGCGGCGAATTGGCGCTGCTCAAGATAGCGCAGGTGCACATGGAGGTGATAATCGAACTGGGTGACGGGCAAGGCGGCATTATCGATTTCCCGACAGCAGAGATGATGCTGGACGCAGATGTGGGCATTGACTTAACGGTAGACGCGGGTACAGGCTCTCTCGTATTTGCTTTGGCAGAGCCGGACCCTCTCGATATCTCGGTGAAGTCGGTGGAAAATCCTTTGGCCGTGGATCTGTCCTCCGTAGAAGCGCTGCTTCCATCGGTCGTGGGCTCCTTCTTGCCCGATTTGGCCGGTGGCCTGGGCGGATTCCCGATTCCTTCCTTCCTTGGATTGACTCTGGATGTGGTGGAGGTGTCCCGCAATGGTGAGATGCTCACTATCTACGCAAACCTCCAGGCGGGTGCTCCCTGAGTCATCTATGAATGCTGTGGGTGATGGCGTGCCTGTCCCATATCGGTGAATTGGGTACTGACAAGTTAAGTTCAGCGGGCAACTGAAATGAGTACCTGAATATCAAGCCACGGTACTCACAAATTAACTCCAGGTTATGGGTTGGCGCTACACAATTGAGGCTAGACCGACTGTAAGTGTGTCATCAGTCCCCACTTTGAGTTCCATTTTCTAAAAAATATGGTTTGTGATTTCCACTTTTTGAGCGAAACGAGTCTAACTTGCCAGTGCCATTTTTGGTAGTTGACTTGGCAATACCATTTGTCAGTACCGAAAAAGACACGGCCCGCGATTGGCAGGCTAGACTGGAGTTGGCGGGGGTGTAAGATACGCCCACTATCGCCCACTATCGCCCGCTCTTCAACGGCGACAATCATTGATCAGGAGAGAACCCCATGGCCTATGAGCTAACGGGAAAAATCAAGCTCATTCAGGAACCCAAGACCTTCGACAGCGGTTTCACCAAGCGTGAGATGGTGGTCATCGTGGAAGACGGTAACTACCCCCAGGAAATTAATCTGGAATTCGTCCAGGATAAGGTTGCCTTGTTGGACACCCTGCAGCCGGGGCAGGACGTCACTGTAAGCTTTGATATTCGCGGCCGCGAATACAATGGTAGGTATTACAACAATCTCCAAGGCTGGAAGGTGGTGGCCGGAAGTGATGAAACGGCACCCCCTGCAGAGGAGCCGTATTTTCCGACGCCCTCTGATTTTGAGGATGATGATATTCCGTTCTAGCAGACACACTTGCTGGCTGATATCCGTAGCGGTATTTTCATCAACCTCTACCCGACCCTGCGCCAGCAATAACCATACATCAATGCGCCTAAACTAATGGCGCGAGTGAACTTCTCTCTGGTATGCTGTTCTTTGTATTCATGTTTTTCTGGACGCTTCCAAAGTCTTACTTGTCTCACCCCGCGCAGGTTCAAAAGGACAGCATATGAAGCTCACAACTCTCCATAGTTATTTGTTTGTCTTGCTGGTCTCAACTGCCAGCCCAATGGTTTTTGCACAACCCTCTGATCAAGATTTTGAGTCCGTTAGCGCCGGTCCTAAGACCGCTAGCGGGGCCAGCAGCGCGTACACGGTCGCAGGGGTTGAGTACTCGGCGACCTACACCGGCACAGACAATCAATTTGTTCACGATGCCGACATTGGAGTGTTCCTCTCACCCCAATTTCTTTCAATTGCAGCAAACTTTGGAGGAGCTACGGAAGCCAGAATCGTCGATGTTTCAGGCAACGAATTCAAATTTAACGGAATGGATATTTCTTTCGGTAGTTGTAATGCTTGTAGCGGTTTATACGCACTCGTTGCCTACCGAGATGGTGCCGCGATAAGCGGCAGCGGAAAAATTATCTTTTGGGATGGGCAAGGACCCGCCGCCGCATTTGATGTCTCCTCAGCTCCGGAATGGGGCAATCTAGACGAGATAAGAATCACCAGACCAGGGGGTGACTTTTATATAGCCGTAGATAACTTAAATTTCGATCCTGCGGAAGTGTTTTCTGTCGGCGGCACAATAACCGGATTGGCGTTCAATAACGCTATTGCGCTACAAAACAACGGGAGTAATACACTTATTTTGTCGGAGCAAATCGATGTGCCGGGTGGTACTGGAACATTTACATTTACTGGCCAGTTGGTCTTTGGCGATACCTACTCAGTAAGTGTACTGGCTCAGTCAGCGGGGCAGACATGCACCGTCAGTAACGGCGCTGGCACCATAGCGAGTAGTGATATCAACAATGTGCAAATTAACTGTGTAAATAAAACGTATAGCGTGGGTGGGCAGATATCAGGACTTGTTTCTGGCGATACAGTGGTGTTACAGAATAACCTGGGAGACGACCTGGCAGTCTCAAGCAATGGCGCATTCACTTTTTCATCCCCTGTTGCCTATACCGATGCGTATTCAGTTACCGTTTTATCACAGCCTTCAGCGCCGAGTGAAACATGCACAGTTACCAAC
>CAJQQW010000166.1 GCA_905480565.1 uncultured Halioglobus sp.
GGTATTCCATCAAAGTCGATCCCGTACGCGTAGTCCCTGCGCACACCGAGGCGACCACCGGACAACTCATCCAGACTCGCATAGGGACGGCTATTCGAGCGCAGTTTAAGGAGAATAAGGTCACTTTCCAGATAGGGCTTACTGAACAACAGATCTTGTTCCCGCTCGGGAGAATACCAGACCGAGGCCAGCGCATCGTAAACGCCGATACGCGCTCCTTCGACGGCACGAGACCAGTTTTCTATAGTTATTTCCGGCGTATAGTCGGTTCGCTTAAAGATATGCCGCACTAATTCGAGGGCCAGTCCCTGATCGGGGAGACCGGCGCCGGCATAAGGTGGCGAGGTATTCGCCAATAGTCGAATATCCTGTTCCGCTCGGACACTGCCGGCGAAAATCAGGATGAAAGCGAAGACACTGACGTATCTGGACAAACTGTATTTAAACATTCCCGATCCTCTGTTGGGACACACCTCTATCCGGCAAGAATAAACCCCCTGCGGCAACCGCCGCAAGAAAACTTGCTCCTTTGACTACCAATGTTATGCTCTGTGTACCTGTTCAGATCTTCGACGGTAGGCCCTTGCCTGTAAAGAAAATACTTTTTTCTCTTGTTGCAGTGGGGCTTCTGACCGCTCTGTTCATGCAATTCCTTCCCGCTGAACAACTACGCATTCCTGCCGAGATACCGGCCGTAGAGCGCGCGCAAAACCGCTTACTCAATTTCGAGAGGATCGCTAATTTCCGGGATCTCGGTGGATATCCAACGACGGATGGACGACAGACCAAGTGGGGGGTTTTATACCGCTCTGGCACGCTTGCTCACGCCACCGATGCTGATCTCGAAGGCATTTCACAACTCGGCCTCTCTAAAATGGTCGATTTTCGGTCGGGCGCGGAAAAAACCGAAGAGCCGGACCGACTGCCCGAGCCACCGGGTTTTACAATAGTAGAGATTCCCACCCTGGATGATGGTAACAAAATGGTCGCGGACATAATGGATCGCATTGAGAGTGGCGACTTCGGCGACATGCAACCCAACCGGATGATGATAGAAGCCAATCGTCAATTCGCGACGACATTTACCCCCCAGTACCGTGAATTTATGCGAACGCTGCAACAGGCAGAGGGCGCACCCATACTCTGGCATTGCAGTGCGGGCAAGGACCGGGCTGGTTTCGCGGCCGCCATACTCCTTCGTATTCTCGGCGTACCTCAGGAAATCGTGGTACAGGATTATATGGCAAGCAAACAACACGCATTGAACGCACGCAGGACACAACTTCTGCTGCTGCGAGTACTCAAGGGCGAAGAAGCCGCCGATAAACTTGGCATCCTGATGGGGGTTGAAGAAGCTTGGATCAGGGCGGCTTTTGACGAAATTGATAGCGCATGGGGTAGCTTCGATAATTACGTGCACGAGGGACTGGAGCTCTCGCGCGCCGATGTAGAAAAACTGCGACATCAGCTACTCACAGACCCCGCCTGAGCGCATCAGTGCGCCGTTAGTCCAATTTGTTGAGCCACACAAAGATCGGGTTTCCCTATAATGTGCGTCCTCAGTCAGGGTGGCTGTGTACGTCGCTATCGACATCACGTCAATGGCATTCAGACAAAGGTAGTCCGATATGAATTTTGAATTTTCCGAAGATCAGTTGTTTATTCGGGATCAGGCGCGCAACTTCCTGAGCCGTGAATGCACGGCAGAAACCGTGCGTGCAGCCTTACTATCTGACAATCCCTGCGACCAAGTACTGTGGCAAAAAATTGTCGAACTCGGCTGGACCGGCATCGCGATACCGGAATCCCACGGTGGCCTGGGGCTGGGCTACCTCGAATTGTGCGTCATTGCCGAAGAAATGGGCCGCTCACTGGCGCCGGTACCCTTCGCATCCAGCGTATACCTGGCGACCGAGGCGATCAAGCGCTACGGTAGCGATGAGCAGCGCGCACATTACCTTCCCGGGCTTGCCTCAGGCGAATTCACAGGCACTCTCGCCACCAGTGAGGGCATCAATAGCGCGCAGCTCAACACAGAAGTAAAAGACCACAGGGCCAATGGCTGCAAGCTGCCTGTACCCGATGGCGACATTGCCGATTTTGTCATTTTCACCGCACGAGATTCAGGAGGTGCCACGGGGCTTTACATCACGGACCTCGCGGATGCGTCAGTTAGCCGCGAGGTCGTGCACAGTATGGACCCCAGTCGCTCCCAGGCACGCCTCGTATTCAACAACTGCGACGCCCAAAAGCTGGGTGACGCGGGAGAGGAGGCATTGACCGCTCTGATGGACCAGACGGCAGTGCTACTCGCATTTGAACAGATTGGCGGCTGCCAGGCAGCACTGGACATGGGCATTGCCTATACCAGGGACCGCTATGCTTTTGGCAGAGCCATTGCCTCCTTCCAGGCAATAAAGCACAAGTTTGCCGATATGTACGTCGCACTCGAACTCGCCCGTGCCAATGCCTACTATGGCGCCTGCGCTCTGGCCAGTGATGCTCCCGACCTACCGCTGGCCGCCGCCACCGCGCGGGTGAGCGCCACCGATGCGTACTACCTGATCAGTAAAGAGAATATTCAGGCGCACGGGGGCATGGGCTTCACCTGGGAGTTCAATTGTCACTTGTACTACCGGCGTGCGCAGCTGTTATCAACTCTGATTGGTGCGCTGCCAGTGTGGAAGGAAAAACTGACCACCCGATTACTGCACGCTGCCTGAGGAGACCGACATGGATTTCAACGATACCCCCGAATTGGCAAGTTTTCGGCAAGACGTCAAAACCTGGCTTGACGCGAATGCCGAACGTCGGACCGATAAGCTGCATATGGGCATGGAAGGAGAGCAAGCCTTCCGGGAAGCCAAAGCGTGGTACAAGAAAAAAGCTGACGCCGGCTATGCCTGCCTCACGTGGCCTAAGGACTACGGCGGCGCCGGCCTGACACCCCTGCACGAGGTAGTCTGGACCCAGGAGGTAGAGCATTTTAAAACGCGCGATGCACACTTCGTCATTGGCATAGGTAACTGTGGCCCTGCGATCCTGCATTTCGCGGAGGAAGAAAAGAAACGCGAACTCCTGCCCCGTATGGCCAGCGCCGAAGATGTCTGGTGCCAACTGTTTAGCGAACCCAGCGCGGGTTCGGACGTGGCGGGACTACGCACCCGTGCCGAAAAGACCGGTGACGATTGGACGCTAAATGGCCAGAAGATCTGGACCTCGGGCGCGCAATACTCCGACTACGGTATCGTGCTTACCCGCACCGATCCAACGGTCTCCAAGTACCGCGGTCTTACGCTCTTTATGATCGATATGCGCCAACCGGGCGTCGAGGTGCGCCCGATCAAACAAATGGATGGTGGGCAGCA
>CAJQQW010000167.1 GCA_905480565.1 uncultured Halioglobus sp.
TCGCCAGCCAGAATACCGGTGTCCGCCGTGCCTCGGCCAATGTCGAGCTAGCCTTAAATACGGTTTTTGGCGGAGGGTTATCATCGCTGTGGCCGTCTATCAGCACACCGCAGGATGCAGGGTTGTCCCGCAGCAACAGTAATCCAATCGCGGCAAAGACAAGGCAAATCAGCGCCAATCCCCCTAGAGCCTCTCGCCAGCCGCCATTGGCGATCATCCACGCGAGCACGAGCGGCGCGATCGCAAAGCCGAAGCTCACAAACGTGCCCCTGGCACTGCTCACAAGTCCCCGCCGCTTCTCAAACCAGACCAATAGTACGTTGCGCGAGGCGGAAGTCAGTACGCCCTGTCCGAGAAAGCGCACACCGAAATAGCCCACGGTGATGGCCGCAAAACTAACCAGCACGCCACCGCCGAAACGCGCGGCAATAGAGTCTACGACCGCGATATAAACCAGCATTAAGCCCAGCAAGGCTGCCGCCAGAGCGACCATCAACCGACCCCCGAGCCAGTCATACCAACGCCCAGCGCGGGTCAGGAAAAAGGATGAACCCACCGTACCGACGAGGTAGGCCAATGATAGCTCCGTACGGCTCAGTCCAAGTGCGTCAATAAAGTGGTCCGTGAAAACAGCCATGCCCATAGTTTGGCCGGGTATGGATACAAGGATGCCTGCAGTGCTGAGTAGCCAAATGACCCAGCCGTAGTAGAAAGGCATGCGGCGTATGTCAAAGGGCCATCTGGGGGAGACGATAGAGTCGGCTTTATTTGTCATACCCTGAATACGAGTAACGCCGGGGTTCGTCGTTTTCTATAGATCCGAGTCTTGACAGTCGGCGGGCAAATTCACTGGATTGCAGCGAGCGATATTGTCTCCGGGAATACTAACCTTGTAATCAGTGAAGCGCATGTCGGCCACGGGGTAATCGGTGCTGATCCATTGCGCACCTGACAACAGCGCCGTGTCCCTGCGCGTGGTGTCCCCTGTGCGCGCTTGCTCGGTCTCAGCGTCCGCTCGCGTACGCACCATATAGTTAAGCCTCACCAGTTCCTGAATCGCCATATAATCTGCCGGATCGTTTTTCTTGATAAAAGCGGCCTCAGGCGTACCCGGCTCGGAGTCGGTAAATAACACTCGTCCGGCCAGCGATGGGTGCCCTTCAATATATTTATCTCTGGTACTACCCCCGTTGTCTAGCGCAAACATGACGCGACCTCTGGCCTGATCAAGGCTTGGCCAGCCATCGGTAAGAATCGCCTCCTCCAGGGTCGCTCGCTGCCCTCTGACCCAGTCGGGTGTAATCAGGCTTTCAGTACTGAAAATCGACAAAACCTCCTCATCAATGGCGTCAAGCGCGGCAGCATCGAACGCCAAGGGAATGGTAAAACCAAGATCAAGGGGGTCATCAATAACAGCATCCTTTGCCTCGACCAAAACCAGCATGGGCAGATGATCAGGGTTATCGTCCGACCAATTCCTGATCTCCCTGAGACACCCCAAAAAGGTATAGCACGATGTCTCGTAGTCGATTTCCTGCACATGCAGAACCTTCAATCCAGGCTCATCCAGTGCAGGAATGCCTGATGCCGGCGCCTCGCCTACTAAAACCAGCGCCTGCCGCTCCGAATAAAGGCCTCCCTTCGGATCATGAAAAACGTCTAATTCGATCTGGCGTATACCTTGGGAGGTAAACTGCTCTGCAAGTGGTAGGTGCCCGTAGTCCAAAGTCCTCGCAACATCGGGCACGAAGCTGGTAAGAATCTCAAACAAATCTCGCCGCAGTAACTGCTTATAACTATTATGCGTGCCCAGGTATTGAACCTGATTCATTGCTACGGAGGATTCGGTGCCACTATTACCGCTATCGCTGCTATCACTGCTATCACTGCAACCGCTCAGCACGGCACACAGCACGCAGAAGCCTGTAATTCCGGCCAAAACTCTCGAACGCTTCATGGCTAGCTCCTCTTTTTCAAAGATGGTGATGTGTATGATATTCCGTGACTCAAACTAACTGGGGAAAAACCACGCCGTGTCACCGGCGATATCGAGAATATCGTTTTGGCACTTGTTTACGTTCATTTCATTATACTCACGCGAAGTTGTTACGTGGCGGTGACTAACAGCCAGCTCACGTGTCGTTCGGTTTTCGTCGCGAATAAACTGGCTGTCGCTTGCCTACTTTATGCTCATTTTCCCTTCTAGCGACGCCCACCTGCATGACCACGGTGTTCTATGCGCACTCTGTTACCGTTTTCATCCGTATACTCCCCCCTCATGGATTCCTCGCGCCGCTGCATTTCCTCTTCAGTTGGAATATCACCCACTTCGTAAGGCATGTCAGCCGCAACACCTCTTTCTAGTTCTTCGTTGCGCGTGTTTGGGATAACTGCCACATTACCTGACTCCTCAGGTCTGACAGCGGGCTGCTCCTCAACGGCAGGCTCATCAACCGACATGGGCTCTGGCGACATTTTGACAGCATCGGCGATATTTTCTTGTGGTAAATCGATCTTTTCAGCTCCAGCAGTCGGCGTATCGGTGAAGACCGGGTTGCCCTGAGCGTTGGTGCTTTCATATATTTCTGCCTGTACGCCCCAGCTCAATGCTAACGCCACACAATACGCAGGGAGTGTTATCAAAATCTTCATTATCTTGTCTCCAGTGGTATATCCAACCCTGATCATAGCTCTATTTTGTCATGACGTGCGAATTACTCCATTCGCCCCACAAAACGGTCGATTTTCGCGATAGCACCGGCAGCGAGACTGCGGCAGCGATGAGCCATGCCCACGCCGACGTCAGTCTATGGCACTGCCACAAAGAATCCCAGCCCGTCTGATAACAACCGCGATATAGGCCTTTTGCGCTATAAAGGCGTCCGCACGCTCTCCACTGAGCCAAAAAGGCTGAAATGCGTTGATTGCCGCTATCACCCGTTCGCTACCGTCAGTAACGACACAACGTAAGGGCCTGTATGACAGCTAAACCTAATGCAATTTTAAACGCGGCTTCACTATGTGGTTGATCTTATCGGCAACGACCAACAGGGACGCTTTAAACCATCCATGCAACGCAACCTGATGCAGTCGATAAAGCGAAATATAGGCCATTCTTGCAACCCAGCCACGCACATTCAGACTTTGTCCGCTGCCGAAGTTGCCCATCAATACGCCTATGGCCGTATACTGGCTCAGTGAGACCAGAGACCCGTGATCACGATAAGTAAAGTGCTTGAGCGGCTTGCCTTTCATACCTCTGATAATATTCTTGCCCACCACATCAGCCATTTGATGAGCCGATTGCGCCCGGGGCGGCACCCATTGACCGCCATCGAGCTCGAAACCGGCACAGTCGCCAATGACAAAAATTGAGTCGTCCGTGGTAGCCTGCATCGTTGGTTTCACCAGTATCTGATTGATTCGATTAGTCTCTAGCCCTTCAATTTCGGCAACAAAGTCCGGCACTTTTACACCAGCGGCCCAAAGCATCAAATCGGCTTCTATAATTTCTCCACTGGCAGTGACAAAGGCGTTCTCCTCGGCTCTTGCTACCCTGGTATCCAGTCGGATATCAGCGCCCAGCTTTATTAATTCGGTTCTTACGCTCTCCGATACTTCCTCCGCCAGAGCAGGCACCAACCTTGGACCTGCCTCTAACAAGGTCACTCGCATATGTTCTGGCGTCACTCGATCCAGACCGTAAAGAGCGAACAACTGCCGGGCATTGAAGAGCTCGGCTGACAACTCAACACCAGTAGCCCCGCCGCCTACGATGACAATGCTCAGGATTTTATCAGGATCATCAATCAGGCTTCGGTTAAGCTTGACGAAATAATTGACCAGCTGCCGATGAAATTTTTGAGCCTGCTGGGATTGCTCTAAAAACTGCGAGTACTGAGACACACCCGGCGTGTTGAAATCATTACAACTACTGCCGATAGCAATTACCAGTTGATCGTAGGACTCACTTCGCGGAGGCAGCACCTCAACCCCGTCTTCATCCATTACCTGTGCAAGCGCAATGCAGCGGTTAACTCTGTCTACGTTTTCAAAACGTCCGAGCTTGAAAACGAAGCCGTGCGCCGCGGCATGTGCGCGGTAGCTTAAGGAGTCAACTTCCGCATCGAGACTGCCCGCAGCAACCTCATGCAGCAGCGGTTTCCAGAGATGCGTCTGATTCTGATCGATCAATATGACGTCGGCCTGCCCTTTGCGGCCCAGCTTGTTGCCCAGATAAGTCGCCAACTCAAGTCCACCCGCTCCACCACCAACTATCACGATCTTCATAACACGAAAGTCCTCAGCCAAATGTGCGTTATCGCGCTCCCGGGTCTCTCCACTATAAGTGTTCCTTCACGCTGGCGCGAATCGCACTGGCAAAAGCGCACTCACCTGGCTTTCTTGGCCGGATAGCTTTTTACACTCGAAAACAACTGAAGCAATAATCGACAGCATTTAACCGTTTTTTAAACTGGGTTACCGCCGAGAATCCACTTAATGCATACGGTGGGCAAGGTTGGTCATTATCCAGATAGTTCCCCCTGCCATGATCGCCAGTAATAATGTCGAGAAAAGTATGAGCAAGAGGTCTTCACGCTTTTGCTGCGTGAAATCTATATGCAGGAAATACCTGAATTGCACTACCATCTGGGTCAGGCCGCAAAGTAATACAAAAAGCAGGGTAACGGAACCGGGCAGTTTGCCCCAGGCAACCAGCGCGAAGGGAACACCCGTCAGCGCAAGGGCCAGTACAAAACCAATGATATATTGCCTGAGTGCTTGTTCGAAGCGATGATCTTGGTCCATCAGGCAAGACCTCCCAAAAAGACGATCGAAAATATCCCAATCCATACAATATCGAGAAAATGCCAGAAAAGCCCCAGACGCAGGAGCCGTGTCTTTACGACCGTGTTGGGACCAAATACACGTAATTGGATGAGCATGATCACAATCCAGATACACCCGGCCGTCACATGTAACCCGTGAAGAGGAACGAGTCCGAAGAACGCAGACAGGAAACCTGAACGACTAGGCACCGCACCCATCTCAATCATGTCACGGAAATCATTTATCTCGAGAGCAAGAAAACCTATTCCGAGAAAAAGCGAAATCAGCAGCCACACGTTCACCCTCACTACCGAGTGTTTGTACCGCAACGCAAGCCCGGCGAACCCCATAGCTAGACTGCTTAGCAGTAGCAAGATTGTTTGGGCGAACGCGCTACCCAGATTGAAAACATCCTTCGGTTCAGGTCCACCGGCAAATGAGTTTGGAGTGAGCATGGTCACGTAGGTAGCAAACATGAGTCCAAAGACGATCAGATCGCTCATCAGAAACACCCAGAAGCCAAAAACGAGCGTCTCCGCCGCGCTGTGGGCCTCTCCATGATCATCACCCAAATTGATGCCCGGGTGTCTTACCGCCTCTCCTTTCATGACGCCGTCTCCACCGGCTCAAGCTTGGCATGCCCTCTGTTCATTGGACTATGCTCCAGATCACGGGTTACTGCTTTCACCGAATTCACCTCCGCCAACCACCGCCGGTGCTCCTTCTCAATTTCGGCGGCAGGTATCACCTGCTCGGTATCGAGATAAAAACTCCGCACAATTAGCGCCAACGGAATGACGACAACAGAAATGAGCGCCAGCCACCATATATACCAGACCATGCCCAAACTGAGTGTAGTAGCGGCAATGCAAAATATCATGCCTATCGACGTATTCTTCGGCAGTACGATATCTTCATAGGACTCCGGCTCTGGCTCTGGATATGCCTCGCCGCGTTCCTTGGCCATTGCAAAATGATCCCGGTCAGTGACCTGCGGTAAAATCGCAAAATTGTATTCTGGTGGCGGCGCTGACATCGACCACTCCAGCGTACGACCGTCCCAAGGGTCACCCACGGGCACCCTCGTCGAATCGCGATCGCGGTAACTGATCCAAAATTGCGCCAACACGCAGCCCAATCCGCAAACAACCAAAGTCGCGCCGAACAAAGACACCATTAGGATCGGCTCAAATGTAGGATCGGCATAGGTCACTGACCGTCGCGGCATACCCATAAGGCCCACTGCATACAAAGGCAAAAACGTAAACGCGAAACCAAATACCCAGAATAGCGCGGCGACCCGGCCCCAATTTTCATTGAGTCGATAACCAAATGCTTTCGGAAACCAGTAATTTACACCAGCCAAAAGGCCAAAAAGGACGCCCGGAATAATTACGTTGTGAAAATGTGCAACAAGAAACAGAGTGTTATGCACCTGAAATGAGATGGTTGGATTCGCCAACATTACACCGGTAATACCGCCCACCGTAAACAGCATGAAAAACCCAGTCACATAAATCATGGGAACAGACATGCG
>CAJQQW010000168.1 GCA_905480565.1 uncultured Halioglobus sp.
AGCCTCTACAGAGTTCACCTCGTCGACTGCTCGCCCGTCCTTGAACACCCGGTACGCTGGCACATCGGTACGTATGTCCACGTCACCCAGCGTCGGCAGATGAGGATCACCGGTTTCACTCATGCCTACCAGTGGACAGGCTCTGGGATTGAGTTGGCAAAAGCGCAGGAAATCATATGCCCAATCGCTGGGCAAAATCACGATATTGCACTGTACGTATCCTGGTGCGAGGCCGGACGTATTGCCTGTGTGCGCTCCGGACCGCACTGCGGCTCGCAGGGCGGCGGGCGATGGGTTGCCACTCATGCAGGTTCCTTGTGAAATGAGGGTCATACACCCCCACAATAGCAAAGATACCGGGGGTGAGTCAGTGCCGGTCTACAGGCAGTCTTGCAATGGCGATTGGCATGACTCCACAAATCTGCATAATAGCGGCTCGCCGTCAGCAAAAGTGCCGATTTATGCTTGAGCAGCTACTCCGCGTTTTATCCCCCGAAGGGGGTAACAATGATCTATTTACCGCAGGTAATATGCACCCCGATGCGGTCCGGGTGTATGGCGGGCAAGTGCTGGCTCAGTGTATTGCGTCAGCGGTGGCCACGGTGCCTGAAGAACGCGTATTGCATTCTCAGCATGCCTATTTCCTGCGCCCGGGCGATCCAGCCAGGCCCATCACGTTGGAAGTAGAGCGCGCCAGGGATGGGCTCAGTTTCAGCTCCCGCCGTGTCGTGGCGCTGCAGGGCGATAAGCCCATACTGGTTAGCTCCCTGTCATTTCAGGTAGCTTCACGGGGTGATGATTTTCAGATTGCGATGCCCGATGTGCCTCCGCCGGAGTCACTGCCCAGTGAGCGCCAGTTAAGCCTCGAAGCGGGTAAGCTGGATGACAGTTTTATGATCACCACCGGAGAAGATCTGGATATACGCGTGGTTGAGCCGGTGGACTGGGACAATCCCGTGCCGCGCGATCCTAAGTTACAGGCCTGGATGAAAACCACTGGCCGCCTGCCCAATGACCGTGGCGTGCATCAATCCCTGTTAGCATACATGTCGGACGCCTTCTTGATCGATGTGTGTCTTATTGTACATGGCCGGCATTTTGCGGATGCTGAGTTTCAGGTGGCGAGTCTTGATCATGCGCTTTGGTTCCATGAGGATTTTCGTGCGGATGAATGGTTGCTGCACACGGTCGAAGCGGACCGTATCGGCGGCGGCAGGGGTTTGGCGCGGGGTCATTTTTATACCCAGGAGGGCAAGCTCGTAGCGACCACCATGCAGCAGGCTGTCATGCGCTTCCGTTAGCTGCGCTTGTTGGACATGAGCCATTACCCGAGTCTTTCACTTTTCCGGTAAGCAGTTATAGTATTTAGCAGTCAAAACCATAACAGGACATCATCTATGCCACACCCCAGTATCACCGCTGAAACTTATCCGCATAAACCGGCTTTCATCATGGGCGCCTCGGGTGAGATGGTCACTTATCGGCAGTTGGACGAGCGTTCTAATCAGGCGGCACAGTTATTTCGCTCACTCGGTCTGAAGTCCGGTGATCATGTTGGCATGATGCTTGAAAACAACCGCCAGTTTCTTGAAATCCTCTGGGCGGCGCAGCGCGCGGGTATTATCTACACCCCCATTAGTACCCATCTGAAAAAAGACGAGACTGCCTACATACTTGAGAACTGTGGCGCCAAGATGTTCATCGGTTCTCATGCTCTAGCGGACGTGGCGGAGGAGTTGCTTGCCGAGCCCGGGAGCGTCGAGCACTTCTACATGGTTGGGGGTATTCGGCCAGGGTTTGAGTCCTGGGAGGAGGCGACAGACCGGCAGCCGATGGAACGTATTGCAGACGAGAGTAATGGCGCGCCGATGTTGTATTCCTCTGGCACTACGGGCAAACCCAAGGGTATTTTTGTTGCGGATTACAATCAGGATGTCAACACACCGCCGATGTTGGTTTCCAGCATTGGCGTTTTGTTTGGTTTCGGCGAGGAAACGGTCTACCTCTCTCCGGCGCCGCTTTATCATGCGGCACCTCTGCATTACAACATGATGGCGATCTATAACGGCGGCACATCCATTATCATGGAAAAGTACGACGCACAGCTTGCCTTAAAGTTGGTTGAGGAGCACAGGGTAACGCATAGCCAGTGGGTGCCTATCATGTTCACCCGTATGCTCAAGCTTCCTGGAGAAGTGCGCGAAGCGTATGACATGAGTTCCATGCAGGTTGCGATTCACGCGGCCGCCCCTTGCCCAGTCGATGTTAAGGAGAAAATGATTGATTGGTGGGGGGAGATTATCTTTGAGTACTATGCCTCCAGTGAGGGTATTGGTTTTACCCTGATTGATTCATCTACCTGGTTGCAGCACAAAGGTTCTGTTGGTGTGGCAATACTCGGGGACCTTCACATTGTCGATGATGACGGTAAGGAAATGCCGCCGGGAGAAAATGGCACCGTATATTTCGGTGGTGATCAGGCGCGCTTCCACTACCATAATGAACCAAATAAAACGGCTGAGGCTTACAATGAGGCTGGCTGGGCGACCACCGGTGATGTGGGCTATGTTGATGAAGAGGGGTATCTCTATCTGACAGACCGCAAAAACTTCACCATTATCAGCGGCGGCGTAAACATTTATCCACAAGAGATAGAAAACGTATTGGCCGCACACGACAAGGTGGCTGATGTCGCCGTCTTTGGTGTGCCCAATGAGGAGTATGGAGAAGAGGTGAAGGCAGTGATTGAGCCCCTTAACTGGGCAGACGCTACTGACGAAACTGCCATTGAGATTCTCGAGTGGTTGCGTGAACGCATATCCCACATCAAGATGCCACGCTCACTCGACTTTAATGAAAAGTTGCCGCGCATGGATAACGGTAAACTTTACAAGCGTCATTTGGTGGAGCAGTATCGCGGCGCGGCACGCAGCGATGACAAGCCCTAGCGGTGACCTGCCTCAGGCACTGATTGCCACTAAAATATTACGGCACTCTTGCTCGGTGATGAAGCGCGGCGACGCGTAATTGCCTCCCTCTGAAATTGCGGCCTGAACCAGCGCGTCGATGTCGCCGGCTTGAATAGCGTCGGTCGTCCGGGGGATACTGATTTCTTCGTTCAGTGCCCATACCCTGTCCACCAGTGTCTGTGCCAGTGTTGCTGATGAGTCGCTGGTTGAGCCCATGCCACAGTGCCGTGCTATGTCCGCGAATTTCTCCTGCGCCTGTGGTTGGATCAATTCCATGACATGGGGCAACACCATTGCGTTGCCCAGGCCATGCGGCACGCCGTATTTCGCACCAAGGTTATGCGAAATAGCATGTACATAGCCCACCAGGGCCTGTGAAATTGCCAGACCGCCATAATAGGACGCCAATGCCATAGCCTCTCGTGCCTCGCGATTTTCACCGTTATGACAGGCCTCGGCAAGGTTATCGAAAACCAGTCGACAGGACGCGAGCCCATAATAATCCGTGTCATTGTTTCCCCAGCGCGCCACATAGGATTCGATGGCGTGAGTGAGGGCGTCCATGCCAGTAGCCGCAGTAATGTGAGGCGGCAAGCCGCGCATTAGCTCGGGGTCCAGTGCTGCGGCCCGAGGAATGAGGCTAGGATCGATCACGGCATCTTTGGCGTGCGTTTCATTATTGGATATCACGGCAATTAAGGTGCCCTCTGACCCCGTACCGGCGGTCGTCGGGATCGCGAACAGCGGAGCGGCGGGAAGTTTGCATTTTTTTGCACCAATACAGTCTGCTGCTGCGCACCCGTTGGCCGCAGCCAGTGCAATGACCTTTGCCGCATCGATGGAGGAGCCCCCCCCGAAAGCCAGCACCGCGTCGCAACCACTTTGGCGGTATTGAGCGATGCCCTCGTCTACAATCTTCTGCGTCGGGTCGGGAACGACTCCGTCGTAGATCGTTGTGCTAACACCGGCCGACGCCAACGCGGCAAGGGTCGCATCAAGGACGCCGAGCTCTCGCAACGGCTTGTCGGTTACGACTAACGTATTGCGCAGGCCGAAACGCCCGATGGCCTGTGCCAGCTGCGCGGATGACCCCGGGCCGAGGAAGATCATTGCTTTGGGCTGTGGCTTTGCCATAAAACCACCCAAGAGTGCCTGGCGAGTGCGGAAGATAATTTTGCGGTGTAAAGCGGTCACGGTGGCGTATCTCTTTATAGTGCGGCTATGAAAGATAGCGCAGATTTAAGGTCAGGCACAGTTCTCTTGAAAAAAGTGTCACAAGGTCTGGGGCTTCGACAGTGGTACTTCATTTTCCCTTGTCGCCTCGGTGGCCTTGCCCTGACGCATTAGTGGCAGGTAAAACACCGGTATGACAAAAAGCGTAAACAAGGTTCCCACCATCATGCCGGCGGTAATCATTAGGCCGATACTGAAGCGGCTGTTTGCGCCGGGACCGGAGGCGATAACCAGCGGCCATACCCCCAACACTGTGGCAAATGTGGTCATCAGGATAGGTCGCAATCTCAATGACGCCGCTTCGAGAATGGCGTCGCGCCGAGATAATCCTTTCGAGGTCAGTTGATTGGCAAACTCCACGATCAAAATGCCGTGCTTGCTGATCAAACCGATCAAAGTCAGCAGGCCGATTTGGGTGTATATATTGAGTGTTGCGAAGCCCAGTGCGATTGGGACTGCGGCGCCGAAGATGGATAGGGGTACACTCAATAGCACGACGAAGGGGTCGCGGAAGCTGTTGAACTG
>CAJQQW010000169.1 GCA_905480565.1 uncultured Halioglobus sp.
TGGAATCGCAATGGCGCGCTGGTCGCCGTGAGCGTCGGTCTGCTGCAACGCTTCAAGCCCGCCGAGGTACGCGCTGTCCTGGCGCATGAAATTGGCCACGTGGCCAACGGCGATATGGTGACACTGACCCTGATACAGGGCGTAGTGAATACGTTTGTGCTTTTCCTCGCGCGTATTATTGGCCATACGGTCGACCGGGTGGTGTTTCGCAATGAACGGGGCTACGGTATCGGCTACTTTGTAGTCACTATTATCGCGCAAATGGTTCTCAGTGTGCTGGCCAGCGCCATCGTGTTCTGGTTTTCCCGCTGGCGGGAATACCGGGCAGATTACGCGGGTGCCACTCTCGCCTCGCCGGGCGATATGATCGCGGCCTTGCAGCGCCTGCAAATGGAACAGGACCAACCGCAGGATTTACCGGGAGAGCTGACGGCGTTCGGTATTAGCGAGCAAATGAAGGAAGGCCTCAGCGGACTTTTTCGTTCCCACCCGCCGCTAAACGACAGGATCACAGCATTGCAAGCGGGCCGACATTAAGTCGGCTCCGCCGCATCACGCCATTTGACTCGACACATGCCCTTGCACGTTATTCGCTGTCAACACAGTGAGCACACATCGCAGCAGTCTGCACAACATCCAAAGTAAACTTCCGTTTAGACCGTCAGGCGGATAGAAAAAGCAACCGGTCAGCATTAACCTTGTCCCTGAACTCGACACATATCCACTTTCGGATATTCAGGAGCTAAAAATGTTTGGTCTCTTATTAGAAGTCACTGCTATTTTCCTCGTGCTGTTCATTATCGTGCCGATACTGTTCATGTCCATTTTCATGCATCACATCACGCACGAGAATGATGGGCGCATTTCCTGGCGTAAAGACGACGACGCCGAGCCCGTCAATCACTAGTCACCTGATGACCACGTTACCGGGCCTCTAGCAGAGGCTCTATCAGGTACTCACTCATCGGAATTACATCGATTTTCGCAAAGTCAATAAAGCGCGTACAACTGTCCATCATTGCCTGCATGTGCTGTTGCAGCAGATCTTTATCGCCCCCCGTCGCATAGAATATGTGATCATCCTCCATAGCTTCGGGAGGGAAATTTTCCTCTACGATGGCATCACAGTGGCGTGCGTCACCATCTTGTGTTCTCACCACCAGGTTCTGGCGATAGCCGAATGTCGACTGGGTATCAATCGCCACCTGAGTATGACTGTCTTTCCAGATCGCGAGAAAATCTTCCCGATCCATACCCGCCGGAGAGGACAAGAACACCACCTGGCACATACCATAAACCCGCTCCCCCGATTTCGACGGATGAAGCAGCTGGCTGACCAAAGGCTCCGCCTCTGCCACGAGATAGGCGGTTTTACGCGCCACATATTGATCGACCAGCGCTTCCCACGCCGGGGCGACACCGCCGGAATCAACCCATAGCGATAGCATAGCGTCCGGTACGGGTTTGCAGGATTCCATGCGCCTTCCGCTGGCCGGAGAGACCGCACTATCGGCCACACACACGCGCAGCCCGTGAACGTCGACCAGCGCGGTCAATTTCGGAGAGAGTTCAGCCAGAAGGGTATCGCGCAATTCATCGACCGTCTGATCGGAACGCTTCCAAAGGGGATAGACCCATTTCTCCATGATAGCGAACTCGCTATACGCCAATGGGCGGCGTAATGGTAGATCCATTGTCTACCAACATCTCAGCGCCCGTGACATAACGCGACTCATCAGATGCCAGATATAGAACAAGGTTGGCAATGTCTACAGGCTCACAGATGTTCTCGACATGCCGCAGCTTCTCAATGTCTTCTTCACTGGCAGTATCCTTGCCGGTTGCTACTTTTACAATCATCGGAGTTGCAACGCCATCCGGGTGAATCGAGTTGCAACGCACACCGTTTTTTTGCTCCTTGCAATACATCGCAACGTTTTTCGTAAGCGCCCGCACAGCACCCTTACTGGCCGTATAGGCGGCGACAAATGATTGGCCATGAATTGCGGCGACAGAGGACATATTGATAATCGACCCGCCACCCGATTCTACCATCGCGGGAATAGCATGCTTACAACCGAGAAATACACCTTCGCTATTAACCGCGTTAATCATCCGCCACGACTCGAGGGTAGTGTCGACAACCGTTCCCATAGCGAGCACGCCGGCATTGTTTACCAGAATATCGAGTCTGCCAAACTTCTCCACGGTGCTGGCAATTACCTGCTGCCAGTTTGCCTCGTCAGTCACATCCAGCTTCATGAATACGGCATCGCCTCCAACGCGCTCAGCAACCGCGCGGCCATCGGCCTCGTTAAGATCGGCAACCACCACACTAGCCCCCTCGCGAGAAAGCACCTCGGCGTCTGCTGCACCCATACCGCTGGCGCCCCCTGTCACAATTGCGACTTTGCCGTTTACTCTAGCCATGATAATTACTTCTCCTGTTTTAGCCGCGATAGGCCCGCTGCATTCAGCGGCGCTTAATACATGCGCGCCAGTTAATCAGATGCCCCGCCATGACTCAAACTGCCGTCGCGCAAACAGCGCTCAGGGCTACCCAATTGAACCATTCAGGGGGTCGCCAGCTAGCCACACCAGTAGTATTCTTCTGATTGACTGCCGGTCTGGCGAAAACTGGAGAATCATAATGGAAGCAACATCAAGTAAAGCACCGCGTCTGGTCAACTGGACCGGCTACCTGTCACTGGCCATGTTGTTGATACTGCCCGTATCCGTTTTGGCTGCACGCACTGGCGCATGGCAACCTGCACTGCTGATCTACGCTATAGCCATCCTTGGTAGTACTTTACTGCTAGTGGTTGCTATCGTGCTACTGGTAATGCCAAGCATGGCTGCCTGGCGCACCAATATCACCCTTAACATGCTGTTTGCCTTTCCTGGCACCCTGCTGTTTATTACCATGCTTAATGCGGGTAACTACCCCACTATTCACGACATCACCACGGATACAGATGAGCCTCCATTGTTTGTAATGGCAGAGCAGGCGCGTGGTCCGGACAGCAATACATTGGCTATCAAGCCCGATAGTATCGCGCAGCAAAGAGACGCTTATCCGGAGCTTTCTGGGCTTGAGAGCTCCCTCGCGCCCAGCGCGGCATTCGATCGAGCGCTGGTCGTCGTGCGCGAGCTGGAATGGGAGATTTATAACGAGGACCGAGACGCGGGCATTATCGAGGCCGTCGATACCACCAGCTTCATGGCCTTTAAGGATGACGTAGTGATCCGGATTCGTCCGCTGCAGGGCGGCAGCCTGCTTGACCTGCGCTCTGTATCGCGCGTAGGAAAAGGAGACATAGGCGCTAATGCCAAGCGCATCAACGCCTTTATCGCTGCCTTCCCCGAAAGTTAGGCGATAGGCGTGCATACAATCATCCGCTTCCTTGCCTGCCTCACTGTATTCAGTGCGGCCATGGCCGCCGCGCAGGCTTCAGACTATCTGAGTTTCGCCACTGAGGACGAAACCAACACCATGGAGATATTCCGCGAGGCGAGCCCTGCGGTAGTTTATGTAACCAACACAGCGCTGCGTCGCCGTCTGTTCAGCCTAGACATTATGGAGATTCCTCGCGGCAGTGGCACCGGTTTTATCTGGGACAAAAGCGGACTGGTTGTCACTAATTACCACGTGGTGGCTGATGCACAAAAGCTGACCGTAACCTTGCAGGACAGGTCACGGTACGATGCTATGATTGTGGGTAAGGCGCCAGAAAAAGACCTGGCCGTACTGAAAATAAAGAAACCTCCCAATAACCTCATCACGCTTCCTCTGGGGGACTCTACGGAGCTGACCGTGGGGCGCAAGGTCCTCGCCATTGGCAACCCCTTT
>CAJQQW010000170.1 GCA_905480565.1 uncultured Halioglobus sp.
ACTTGCTGCCAGACTGCTCTACCGCATTGCGACGGCCCCACTTGCTGCCAGACTGCTCAGCGACGTTGCGACGGCCCCACTTGCTGCCAGACTGCTGAGCGCGATTTTCTTCGCTCCACTTGTAACCACTGCGAGCGTCCATCGCACTGCTATTTTCCACCCACATCGACGACGGGTTAACATTGCCGCCTTTTTGTGCCCACTTGTATCCAGCAGGCGTATTCGCTGTGTAATGCTCAGCAACGGCAAGATTATGGTTTACCCGGTGCACAACATTGCTGGCTTCCGCTGTGCCACTGTCAGGCTTAGGCTCTGCAAAACTCGGCGCATTCGCTGTTAAAGCAAGCGCAACACTCGCCACGCTCGCAAACCCAACTACTTTTAATGTCTTCATAATTTTATCCCTGCCTATTCGCTTTCAACGTCTTCACGATCTGATCATCTGTGTTGTGTGATCTATTTCTTGAAACTGACACCCCGCGGGGACCCAGTTCGCATTCTTTTTCCGTGATGCTTGACGTATTTATACGAGCCGGGAGGTAGGAAATGAAGTGGAGCGGGTGCCCCTTTTGGGTCAGGCGCCTGGGCCTTACAGCCAGAACCCCTTACAGGGCATGAGAATTCAACCCTAAGTCTCTGATTTAGATACTATCGATCGGGGAGCTCATGCGCTAGGTGATGGCCTGACCCTGACGGGTCACGAGAGCACCTTCACGCATTGGCTCAATTATCCGCAGACTCTCTGGCCAGGCGGCCAATAGCGGCCTTTTCCTCTGTGTAAAGTGTTTCCCACTCGAGCGCAGCGGCGGCGGGCGAGGCCTGCTCAAGGTCCTCGGCCTGCAGACGTTCAATATGCGCTTTGACGCCCCATCGCCGGGTATCACTCAGGCCCTTTTCGCTGGCCGTAGCCGAAATCAGCGTTTCGAAACCCGGCAACAATGCCTCACCGTTATCGCCGACAATCGCCGGCCCGAGGTAACTGCTCTCATCCTCCGGTTTAACCCTCGATAGCGGGAAAGGCAAATCACAAGCGGGCTGTCCCAGCGTCACGGCGCGAGTAGCAGTGACATAGCCATACCCCTGCTGAAACGGACTGTACGCCAGCTGGCCATCAAGATTGATGGCGGGCTCCGCACTCGTGATCAGTCTGCACTTGAGTTCTTCAGGTGTCGCCTCTGGGTGCAATTGCAGCAGAAGGGCCAGTATCCCTGATACCAGTGCGCTCGCCTGAGACGAGCCGGTGGAGACAAACTCTCCCGTTCTGAGCATATCTTCTGGCTGCTGCAGGGCTATCGCGGAATCGGGGTAGATAAGGCCGGTCATATGTCCCCCCAGCGCCACAACATCTGGCTTGACGTGCCCCGTAGGCGTTGGTCCCCTTGAAGAAAAATCGGGAATATAATCATCATCGCGGGTATCGGGCGTCCAAGAGTCGGTCACAGCTCCCACCGTAATGATGTAGGGCAAATTGCCTGGTGACCCCACAGTGTCAGCATCGGGACCTTCATTGCCGGCGGCCGCCACCACGGCGATGCCACGCGACCAGGCCACCGTCACCGCCTGGTTTACCGGATCCTCCCAGAATGGCCAGCGCGGCGTCTGCGCAAAGGACAGGTTCAGCACACGTATAGCGAAACGCTCCCGGTTGTCGACCACCCATTGGATGGCCCTGACAATTTCCAGCACGTGGGCCAGGCCCTCGCGGTCGAGTACCTTTACCGCTACGAGCCTTGCGTCTGGTGCAACCCCCTTATAAGTGCCGGTGGGGAGGCCATTTTGCGCAGTCGGGTCGCTGTTAAAAATGATACTGGATATATGCGTTCCATGGCCGCTTTCATCCAGTACCGCGACATCTGACCTATCCACTATCGCGTCATAACGGGCAATCAGGCGATTCTCACCACGCGTGTCAGTGCGCAGTGCCTCGTGCTCCCAAAGGCCTGAATCCACCACCGCCACAGTAATGCCCTTGCCGGTTATGCCCTGTCGGTGCAAAGCTTCGATGCCCGCTACGCGGTTGTAATAGAAGTCCTCGTGATTACGCTCGTAGCCCGGCACCAGGTCGGTGAAGCACTCCCCGAAGCCCGCCTTGATCGCGAAGTCGCGCTGACGCGGCGGCGACGACACGTCGGACCCCGCCGCGCTAAAGTTTACATCCAGATTTGCAATCTTCTCGACCCGGGGCCGCCGTGCCTCTGGAAATTCTATCTCCAGTGCGCCAGACATCGAATCTCGATAAAGTTCCGCAGGCAACTTTTCACCCCCCAGTGACATCGCCGTCACCACGCCGAGCCGCTCGGGCCAGGCCATCTTCAGGGTCTCGAGCTCAACCGGGGCTTCCCGCTTGTTGAAGAGCGGCCAACGAAAGCCAGAGGGCGTAATATCAAGTTCGATATGGCCTCTTACCTTGCAATCCTCCTCATGTGGCGCCTGCCCGGGCTCGTCTGTGATAGCCAGATCGTCGATATACCGCGTAACCAGGGGTGATTCGACAACAGTCCGCAATTGATCCGGGCTGAGACGGGCACCTACTGCATCGATAATGTGGAGGTCATGGGTCACATTCCCCCCGGCGGCTATCACCAAATCCGCGATCTGACGGGAGGAGGCACCCTGCACCAGAACCTGCAGCGTGTCCTGCTCCGCTGCAACAACGCGCAAGCTGGAGATCAGACAGATGGCGAGAAAAGCCCTGCATTTAAACTGTTTCATATGGCCTCTAGCTGACAGCCTAAGTGCCCAAAACCCCTTGAATCCGCTCCGAGAAATTTTCCTTGAGCAGCGTGGGGACGTCTTCGGGGTAAATGGGACGGGAAAAGTAGAAACCCTGAAGAAGATCGCAGTTCTTACTTGCCAGATAAGCTAATTGGGTTTCGGTTTCAATGCCTTCTGCAACCACTCTGAGATTAAGCGTTTGCGCCAGGGCCACGATCGCATCCACGATTGCAGCGCCATCGGGTGTATCCATATCAGAGACAAAGCTATGATCAATTTTCAGCGTGTCGATTGGAAAGCGCTTGAGGTAACTGAGTGACGAATACCCCGTGCCGAAATCATCGACCGCAAGATCTAAACCGAGCGCCTTGAGGGTGCGCAGCTTTTCAATATTGGTCTCCGCGTCGGTCATGATCGCGCTCTCGGTGAGCTCAAGCTCCAGACGATCGGGGGACAATCGCGAGGTTTCGAGGAATTCATGCACCCATTCGGCGAGATTCCTCTGATTAAACTGTAACGGCGATATATTGACGCAAATCCGGAATGCATCAAGACCAAGCTCCCCCCAATACTGACAATGGCGGGACACCTCGTTCATAACCCACTCGCCAAGCTCAATAATCTGGCCCGTACTTTCCGCGACGGGTATAAATTCCTGCGGCGACACCATCCCTCGCGTGGGGTGCTTCCAGCGCACCAGCGCCTCGAGGCTAACAACCTCACCCGACTGGGAATTCACCTGCGGCTGATAGCGCAATTCCAACTCATCGTTGCGCATGGCTTCACGCAACTCTTCCTCAAGCTTGAGCTGCTCGACGGCCCGGGAGTTCATCTCCTCGTCATAAAAACGATAGCAAGCCCGTCCTTCTGCTTTGGCAACGTACATCGCAGTGTCCGCGTTGCGGATCAGAGTATCCGCATCTTTCCCATCGTCTGGATACAGCGCAATACCGATACTGGGAGTTACCACAGGATTGTGCGACTGCAAGGGAATTGGCTCAGATAGCCTGTTAAGTATCCGCCGGGCCACTTTTTCGATATCCGAAACATCAGACACATCGGAAAGCACTACCGTGAACTCGTCGCCACCCAGGCGGGCGATCTCGGTTCCACCCTCTTTGCCGGTGGCCTGCTCAGCATTCGCATCCGAAAAATAATTGATCGCATCTTCTTCACGCAGCTCCATAGTCAGCCGTTTGGCAATCTCGACAAGCAGGCTGTCTCCCCTGGCATGGCCGATGGAATCGTTGATGCGTTTGAAATGATCGAGATCTATAAACAGCAATGCCGCCGTCGTGCTGTGGCGACGACTGCGCTTAAGCAAACGACCTAATTGCTCATTGAAACTGCGCCGGTTGGGCAGGCTGGTTAGCGG
>CAJQQW010000171.1 GCA_905480565.1 uncultured Halioglobus sp.
AATGGTGGGTAACGCCCGGGGAGAAAAATCCAATTTTACCCTGTCGATTGAGGCTGCGGTGGGTATCGATACCGGAATTTCTGCTGCGGACCGGGCACGCACGGTGCAGGCCGCCGTTGCGCCGCATGCCGATCCCGGGGATATTGTGCAGCCCGGACATATATTTCCTTTGACGGCGACACCTGGCGGCGTATTGACCCGTGCTGGACACACCGAAGCCGCGTCTGATTATGCGCGCCTTGCGGGTCTGCACCCCGCTGCGGTCATTGCGGATATTCTCAATGCCGACGGCACCGTTGCCGACGGTAAGTCCCTGCGCGATTTTGCCCAGCGGCATGAGTTGAAAATTGGCTCCATCGCAGACCTTATCCATTTTCGCATGGTCAACGAGCGCACCATTCGTCGCCTGCGTGAAGGCGTGATTGAGACAGCCCATGGAGAGTTCCGCCTGACGGTGTATCGTGACCAGACCGGCGACGATGTTCACGTTGCCCTGTCACGTGGTGATATCCGTGCGGATGAGCCCACCCTGGTGCGTGTTCACGTGCAGTCGGTAATGCGGGATCTCGTCACCAGCAAGGTGCCGGACAGGCGCGCCTGGAGCTTTGGTAAATGCCTGCAGGCCGTCGCCGATAATGGTTGCGGCGTGATTGTGCTGTTGGCGAGAGCGGAGGGGCCCGAGCAGTTGCTCGCCAGTATTGATATGGCGTTGGGAGAGGATGTACCTGCCGTATCAGTGCCCCCCGATACCTATACAACTGTCGGGCTCGGCTCGCAGATCCTCAAGGACCTCGGGGTAGGGAAAATTCACCTCATGGGCGCACCCATAAAGTACAATGCAATTTCGGGTTTTGATCTGGAAGTACTGGATTACGTGAACCCTGGAGATTAAGAGGACAACACTATGACAGACATCAAAACGATCGAAGGCTCCTTCGAGGGTGGCAAGGGCCACTACACGATAGTCGTCGGGCGCTGGAACAGTTTTGTGGTGGAGCACTTGCTGGACGGCGCGCTCGATACCCTGCGACGCCATGGCGTCAGCGACAAACAGATTACCGTTGTGCGGGCACCGGGTGCGTTCGAAATTCCACTGGTCTGCAGGCAGGTAGCGGCTGCAGGCAAGACAGACGCGATCATTGCGCTGGGCGCTGTCATTCGAGGCGGCACGCCCCACTTTGAGTATGTTGCAGGTGAGTGCACCAAGGGTATCGCCTGCGTCAGCATGGAGTATGGTCTGCCAATCGCGTTTGGTGTATTGACCGTGGATACGATCGAGCAGGCTGTTGAGCGCTCCGGTACCAAGGCCGGCAACAAGGGTGAGGAGGCGGCTCTGTCGGCGCTGGAGATGGTCAGCCTGCTGGGCAAGTTGGGCTGAATGAGTACACCCAACCGGAACACGCTGGCGGCTGAACGGCGCAAGGCCCGGCACTACGGCATGCAAGCCCTTTACCAGTGGTTGATGGCGGGTGCGTCACTGCATGACATTGAGGCGGAATTTCGCGCAGAGTATGATTTCAGCCACGTAGACCTCGACTATTTTCAGGCGCTGTTGCACGAGATTCCCGCCTGTGTGGATGAGCTGGATGCCAGTCTCGCCCCAATGCTGGATCGAGACCTGAAAGATCTCGATCCTATAGAGCATACGTTGCTGCGCATGGGTTGCTATGAGTTGGTGCAGCGTGTCGACGTGCCTTACAAGGTTGTCATTAATGAGGAGGTGGCGTTGGCGAAGAAGTTTGGCGCGACCGACAGCCACAAGTATGTTAACGGCGTGTTGGACAAGGCCGCACGACAATTTCGCAAGGCCGAAGTCAACGCGGCATCCTGATGCCCGACGATGAATTTTTCCTGATCGAACAGTATTTTTCCGGCCTGGACAGGGGCGACGCGGTCGAGCTTGGCGTGGGTGATGACGGCGCTATCCTGCGGCTCGAGACGGGAGAGCGACTGGTAACGTCGGTGGATACGCAGGTAGACAGTGTTCATTTTCCTGCGGGCACACCGCCCCAGCACCTCGCTTTCAGGGCGGTATCCGCCGCGGTCAGCGATCTTGCTGCGATGGGTGCGCGTCCCCTGGGAATGACTCTGGCCGTTACCCTGCCTGAGGCGGACGGTGCATGGCTTGCGCTCTTTAGAGAGGGCCTTGCGGCGGCGGTCTCGGAGTATTCGCTGCCGCTGGTCGGCGGAGACACCACCCGTGGACCGCTCTGCCTGTCAGTACAGGTAATGGGCGCTGTGCCCGTTGGCAAGGCCATAAAACGTAGTGGAGCACAGGTGGGCGATACGCTGTGTGTCTCGGGTCATCTCGGCGATGGGGCCGGGGGGCTGGCGGTACTGGAAGGGCGTTGGCAGCCCGGGCATCCTCATGCCGCCTACCTTGAACAGCGTTTTTATCGACCCCGTGCCCGTATCGCACTGGGGTGTCAGCTGCGCGATTACGCGACCGCAGCTATTGATATATCCGATGGGTTGCTCGCAGATGTCGGCCATCTGGCCGCAGCCAGTGGTGTGGGGGTGCGCCTCGAGCCGGGCAGGGTGCCGCTCTCCGCTGCGCTATTGTCCCACGACAGCAAGGACACGGCTCTGCGCTGGGCG
>CAJQQW010000172.1 GCA_905480565.1 uncultured Halioglobus sp.
TCGGTGTATCTTACCCCAGGGTTTGGTTAGGTTCTGTACGCCATCGAAGTTACTGCTGCCCTTTACCCCGACGCTGATATAGAGAAATCCCTCGTGGTCAAAGGCCAGTCGTCCACCTGCTGCAACGTCGGGTACGAAAGAATAGTACGCTGGTCCGGGGTACCAGATTTCTTCCTCATCGACCCACTGATTACCTTTGATTCTGCCGCGCACCACCCGGTTGAAGCTGCGCGCTATGAGCCAGCAATCCTTGCACCGCTCCGTGTGGTGCAGATATATCCACCCGTTTTCCTCGTAGTCAGGATGCAATGCTACGTCCAGCAGCCAGCCATGCCCCCAGACCAGCACAGCTTCAATGGCATCATCAAACACTTCCGGGGTGCCGGTAATGAGCTCCGAGATATGCCCTTGTTTATCGACGATGCGCAGCCCTTTCATTTTTTCTGTAACCAGTATTCGTCCATCCGGAAGCGGCTGGATAGAAAACGGCAGAGGATCGAGCTTGTCAGTGACCAGTTCCAAGAGGAAATCGTGCTCCAGGCTCGCAACGGTGCCCCTCGGTATGGCTATGGGTGCATCAATCCTGAAATCAGTGAAAAGCCTGTCCACTCTGCGTTCCGCGATGTAGATCGCGAGCCCCCTAATCTCCTCTGGTGACAGTAGATCAACATATGCCGGCATGCCCTTTTCCGGAAATCCGTGAGCGATGCTCTTGCTCAGGTCTGCCACGGAATCACCATGCACTAGCGGTGTATTGAGAAGTGCCGGGCCCAGGGTCAAACTGCCAGCCAGATTTGCTCCATGACAGTCGCTGCAATGTTCTTCATAGTTGGCGACAAAAGGGTCTATAGGTTCGATATAGCGTACAAGCAGGTAGGCCGCCAGGACCAGAGCGCTGAGCGTGGACAGTATGACGATTCGTTTTTTCAGATTTTTCTCAGGGCTAGTGGACAGGAGTCTCAAGCATAAACCTAACGGGGATAGCTGCCTAGCGTGGAAATTTCATGCCTTGAGCTGTTTGGGCGTAATAGATATCAGCCGGTAGATAATTTGTGTATGGTTCAGGCTTGACCAGAGAATAGTAGTAATTTCGGAGAGTCTTATGCGCTATATCTTTGCGGTGCTGGCAGTTGTCATTTTTGGTGCAGGACTCGGATTGTATGTGGTGACCTTGCCAGATCCTGTACCGGCTTCTCCGCCCGCGCCGTTATCTGATGCGCAGCTGGAGGCACTGCCTGCTGATAGAGAGGGGCAGGTGCTGATCTATGGAGCCTACGGCTTCACCGGACAGGGCATTAGCCGCCTGGCAGAGGACTATGGAATAACGCCGGTGCTGGCCGGTCGCAATGAGAGCAAGCTTCGCCCCCTGGCCGAAGAGCTGGGTTTCGATTACGTTGTGCTAAGTCTGGAGAATAACCACGATAATCTGGTCAAAGTGTTAAGCCATTTTGAGATTGTGTTACATATTGCGGGACCTTACACGTATACGGCAAAGCCGATGCTGGATGCGGTAGTCGAGGCGGGCACGCACTACGTGGACCTGACAGGTGAAAATCATGTAATTCAGGCGCAGCTGGATCGTGACAAGGAGTTCAGGCGGGCAAATATTATGGTGATGCCCGCGGTGGGCTATGACGTAGTTCCCACGGATTGTCTTAACGTTTTTGTGGCGCAACAGATAGACAAACCGACGCACCTTCAGGTGATTCTGGATAGTAGTTACAAGGATGCCGAGGGAGCACAGGCGAGTCGCGGCACGATGAAATCGGCTCTGGAGATGCTCGGTAGACCGCTGCTGGAGCGTAGAGGCGGAAAAATGGTAGCGATGACGCCCAAGGTGATTCATCGGAAAGAGGATGGCCGTGATCAGACGCTGATACAGATTCCCTGGGCCGACATGATGACTAGCTACGTTAGCACCGGTATACCCAATATCGAGGTATTTCAGCTACAAGCCGGCGAGATACCAGGCTGGCTTCCGAGGTTGGCGCAGTCTGATTTTGGCCGGCGCGTGCTGGCGTGGTTGATCGACAGTTTCCTGCCTGAAGGCCCGCCCCCCAATGCGCAGGAACAGCGACAAACTCGAATCACCTCAACCGTGCGCAACGAGTCTGGCGAAGAAGCCACAGCAGAGCTTATAACCCCTGAGGCCTACCTACTGACGTTCCATAGCACCCTGCTTATTGCGAAGCGTGTTCTGGATGGTGAATGGTCTGCGGGATTTCAAACACCAGGCAAAGTCTATGGTGCAGACCTGGTGTTGGAAGTGCCTGGTGTTACTCGTTCGCCTATGTAATGTTTATTAGTCGTTACACAGGATTTCCATAACCTGACGAGCGACCTCTACTTCGTCGGGCGTCTGCGCGCTAAAGAGTCGCTGCTTGGCTTGATGACATTGGTCGGCATCATTTTGCAATTCACCCTGCACCTGTGACATGACTTGATTCGAAGTAGATCTGCACATCGCCGGGTCTTTTCGCCGTACATTGGTATTATTGCCCGACTCCTCCACTAGCACACAGTCACCGATGCGAATTTCCGTCTGGTCAGTGATTACTTGTATGGCAGAACCCGCGCTGGTGCGGATTGTGTATTGCATGGCTGTATTCTGTCCCTCTGATGCCGCGGTGCCAGCGCCGCCGAGGGCGGCACCTCCCAGTGCTGCAGCTGCCTGAGTACCACTGGACCTGTTGCGAGCTAGTGCCCAACCGACAGCACCGCCAATCAACGCATTTCTCCCTGAATCGGATTGGAGCTGCACGGGGGCTGCGCTCTCTACAGTGCCCACGGTAACGCGTGCGCTATCGCCCGTCCTCTGCGCCAGTGCGGGTGTTGTCACCATATAAACGGAGAGCGTCAGGACTACGAAGGACAGAGGCTTAAAAAGTGTGATCTTCAGCATGGTTTGGTTCCTCAAAGGTTGTCACAGGTATATGCGTACACCTGTGTTCTAGTTGGCTTATCGGTCACTCTGCAGTCGAGAGTACTGATTTGATGTGAAAAATGCCACCGTAATCTAAGGCCGGGAAAACCAAGCGCTAGAGAGAATCTACACTTTGGGCAGGCGTGAGCGTGTTTGCTTGACTCGGTACATAGCTTCGTCTGCGATGCGCAGCAGATCCTCTCCGTCCATTCCCTGGTCGGGGGCTACGGCAAATCCAATGCTGCACGGTGCATTCAGCGTATGCTGCCAAACCACCAGAGGCTTCCGCAATATCTGTTGCAGTTTCTGCAGGATGTTTGCTGCGGTCCTGGCTTCGTCCAGACCATACAGCACGATTGCAAATTCATCGCCGCCAATACGGGCAACAGTATCTACCGGACGAACAGTGGCCTGCAGCCGCTCCGCCACCGCATTAAACACCTCGTCTCCTACCTCGTGACCGAAATCATCGTTAATTAATTTGAAGCCGTCAAGATCGATGAATATAACCGCCGCCCAGTGCGATCGTAATAAGGGTTGCGGATACAATTGAAACCAACAGTACGTTAATAAGAATCGTGGCCCGTTGGCCAGGATCTGGCAGTGTATCTGCGCTTACGCTGGGCGAGATGAACATCCGACTGATCCTGACCGCTAATCGTCTATCATGTTGTCTTGGCATGCTCTGACAATCCGTTGTTCTTCTAGCCTGCCTTCCTGCTTTGCGAATCAATTAAAAAAAAGCGTAAGCGCCATCGGTTGGGGACGACAGTCATAAATGATTCACTTTTGACGCTACAACTACATCAGACGTTTTGCTCACTATTTTATTTATTATAGATGGACTGATGCGAAAGCCGGGTTCCGCACGCCGACCTATAAAATATGACAGGCATATATCCTTGTCCTGCGAGCCAGTCTGCCGCGCTACATCTTCCGGTAGAGTTCGTGCCCTGGCGCCAGTATTTGTAAAATATTCAGGGCGAAATTTCCATTATCGACTGCTTCGAGGCCGTTGGGAAAGTGGTTTATCCAGTCTGCAATGTATCGACGCTTTGATATGCGCCATGTCCCGTCTCGCTTTTCGAGTTCATCGAGGTACCGCCCACCGAACATGGTATCTACCAACTCTCCTTGTTCGTTTTCGGCGGTGCCTACCGACAGCCCGTAACATTCACTCCTGGCTATATCGCCATCAACTTGTACCATAATGCCGGTGCTGATGTGCCATCTCCTGGGTGCGTCCGCCTCGACCGACATAACGACCGGTACCCAGTCTGAGCCAGAACCCTGGAAAAAACCGTAGTCGATTTCCGCATCGGGCCAGAAACACGCCTGCTGCCCTGAAGCGTCCAGCCAGTCCAGAGTGCGGCCATAGCGTAACAGTACGTCTTCGCATGCCTTGCGATCAAGCAGCTCTTGCAGTTGTCTTTCTGCTTTCATGAGATTAAGTCTCTCCTTGTCGATGGCAAAATCTTCGTCACTCAGAATTTCCCATATCGGCGTCCGATTTAGCCGCCGAATCCAGTGACCAACCCCCCGGATTCCATACCGTCTACTCTTTTTTGCATAACGTCGATCCACTGGCGGTGGGGCAGAATCCAGAATGCTCCACTCCTTATTGCTGCCACGACTAACTCGGCGACTTGCGCAGGAGCAAGGCCGGCGTTCACGATTAGACCCGCCGTCGCCTTGAAGCTTTTCTCAGTATCAGAATTGATGCCTGCGCCAACGCCTGTCGCTTCGCGATTCCTGTCGCTCTCGCAAATCCTCGTGGCTACCGCCCCCGGGCACAAGACAGAGGCGCCGATTGGGCTTCCCACTTCCTCCAGTTCTAATTTCAGCGTCTCTGTTAATGCAATGACACCAAACTTGGCGACATTGTAGGGTCCGATATTTGGGGTCGCTTGAAGGCCGGCGCTGGAGGCCGTGTTGATAATGTGGCCCTCCCCGGAGGCTTTTACCAGTGGAAGGAAAACACGCACACCGTGAATGACACTCCAGAGATCTACATTCATGACCCAGTCCCAGTCCTCGAGGCTCAGTTCTTCCAGTGATCCCGCCCGCACAACACCTGCATTATTGTGAACAATATTGACCTTGCCGTAGCGCGCCACAGTTTCATCAGCCAAGGCCTGAATCTGATCGGGCTTGCTTACATCAGTGAGAACCCCGCAGACCTCGTGACCAGATTTTTTTAGTTTCGATACAGCCGTCTCGAGCGCATCCTCCTGTATATCTGCGAGAACGACGTTCATTCCTTCGGTAGCGAGACAGGTTGCAGTTGCTAGCCCGATGCCGCTTGCGGCACCTGTGACGACCGCGACGCGGTCCTTAAACTGTTTCATTTTTTTACTCTTTCTAAAAGCTGTATCTATCAACACTCGCTTGATCGTTCGAGCTGAAATGCGTCTAGTGTCGTCCGTCGTGCTCGCCGGCGGCCGCAAATGACAATTGCCGAGACCAAGTATCAGCGAGGCCAGAGTCTGCTATGCACTCATGAGGTTAGCACAATATCTCCGCTGAACAGGAAATTTGAAACGCAGGCCTTGATAAAAAAGCGAGCTTTAAAAATATGCGGCTATTGACGGAAAGCTTTTAACGCAGCAGCGTAGCGCGATGCAGGCTACAACGTGAAGAACCTGAGCAGAAGCGCTAGAATTGCAGACATGAGCCTTTCCCTTCAAACGCGCCTGACGACGAGCAAACCATTCACATGGCTGCTGAAGAATGTCGCCTCTCGGTGTGATCCTGTGATATTCAAAGCGACTAATGGACGCTTCACCTTTTTTGGTCCTACTGCCTTTCCAATGGTTACCCTGACAATAAGAGGGCGAAAAACGGGCAGGCCTCGGGCAGTCCATCTCGCCGCTATTGAGTTTGAGGGCAGCTTATTGGTGGTCGCCAGCTCTATGGGGAGTGCCAGGCACCCTGGTTGGTGTTACAACGTTGAGGAGAATCCGGATATTGACGTTCAGGCCGAAGGCGAGTCCTACCGGGCAATGGCGCAGCGGCTAAACGAAGACGAAAAAACGCGGGCATGGCCGGTTATACTGGAAGCGGTCCCCCAAATTAAGGTTTATCAGACCAGGACAAACAGGACTATTCGCGTATTTCGCCTGCTGCGAACTCCGTGAATAAAATAGTCTTCCCACATGCGATAGTACATTCGTAACAACTATGAAAATTAGAGAAAATATTTCTCGCCAGAGACTCTGATGGCAGAAAAGTATCAGAACCTGTAATCGATGGTTATACCAAATGAGCGTGGCGCTTGCGGGTACGAAGAGTAGCTGATGAAGTCGCCGGTAATAATATCCTCCTCTATGCTTTCTTCCAATATAATGGTTTTGTCGAACAGGTTCTTGCTCCAGATCTTAGCGGACCATATACCCGAATTCTCTTCTATGCCCAGTGTCATATCGAAAATTAGAACGTCTTCAACATTTGGCGTAGTAACGGTCTGATTTGGCTTGTCGTAATATTCCGCCGTAACCTGGCCCAAAAAATTCCAGCTTGTTCCCGGTATCGGCTGCGTGTAACGAAGCTGAGACAGCGCGTGTAACACGGGCTCATCGTTGAGCTGTTGGCCTTTCTTACCCGGACATACAAGTGTTCCCGGCGCAGCCTCTCCCTCTTCACACATGCGTTTACTATATTCCTGAATTTCCGGTTTGGAATAAGCGGCAGTTGCAAACATCGACCAGTTGTCATTGATCAGATAGTCGATTTCCGTTTCGAATCCATAGACATCGAGATCTTCTACATTGACAGCGAGGTTCGAAAGCGGACCTGAAAGAATTGGCGTTACGGCACTATCGCTTGGGCTAGTGCGGTACTGGTGGTCACTGTAGTTCTGGTAAAAGACCGCAACATTCCAACGCAAACGTTGTTCAAGGAAAGTGCCTTTCATGCCGATCTCATACGCAATAGAATCCTCTTGGCCAAACTCAAGGTAATCCTCGGCGATAGTCAACAGATTTCCTGATACGGGCGGTTGAGGAAAAATTTCCGAGAGCTGACCTGCCAAAGGCGCAAGCACATTCAGGCCGCCAGAGCGGAATGCCGTATCTATGGCGCCATACACAAGCAGGTCAGGAAGGGGGTAGTGACGAACTTTGAAGCTAAACGACGGGTCTGAGTAATTCTGCTCGTAATTGGTATTTAGTTCTCCGAGGCCGGGAATAAAGCCGAATACCGTTGCTTTGTAGTCTACGTCGCTATATCGGGCACCGAGGCTGCTATCCCATTTATCGTTGAAACGGTAAGTCCAGTTGGTATAGATACCGGTTGCTTGAGTTTCTGCCGTACCGTCCACGTTGATATTCTGGATGAAATTTACGGTGCTGGTATCGTCCTTGGAATATATAGCGCCGAATAAGTAGTCGATATCGTCGCCGACGTCTCCGGCCGCCTGGAACTCGAAGGAATAGGCAACGGGGTCGAATTCCAGATAATCCCGTGCTACCTCAGGTCCCGGTACCACCCGCCAATTGCTGTTATCCTGCTGTTGAAAAATATCGAGATCCTGATACTGCCCCAACAAAGTGATTGTTGCTTTATCGAGGGCCCATTGCCAGTTGAAGTTGATGTCATCCACTTTGGTATCGGAGAAACTGGGTATGCCTTTATAGACCTTGTAGTCGTCGTATTGCGACGTGTAATTAGTGAGGCCTCTTTCATCCGGAACCGGCCCTTTGTAGCTTTGCCCATTATCATCTGTGGTGAGGTCAGCGTGGTAGTAACTCAGCAGGAAATCCATACTATCCGTTGGCCGCCACAGCAGTTTGGCGCGGAAACCCTTGTGATCTTTGCCATTAGCTTCATTTACACCGGGGATGGCGTTGTCCATGTAGCCATCTGATCTCGCATACATGCCGGCTACACGAAACGCGAGTCGGTCTTCTACCAGCGGTATATCAAGGGCAGCCATGTTATTGGATGTATCCCACGAACTATAGCTGCTGGTGATGTATCCGCCGAACTCGTTCATCGTCGGGTTGTTGGTAAAAATTGAAATAAGTCCTGCGGGAGCGTTCTTTCCGTATAGGGTTCCCTGTGGGCCGTTCAGAACCTCGATGCGCTGTATATCAAGCATCGTAGAGAAAACGCTGCCAGGCTGCGCTTGTGGTACGCCGTCGACGTACACGGCGACGGCGGCGGGAAACGCAAGAGCGAAAAAGTCAGGACCAACATTGCGAATCTTGAGCGTCGCGGACGCAGGACTGTTTGCTCCCAGTTGTAGGCTTGGAACGATGCGGTCAATGTCAGTAAAGTCGAAGGCGTTGATGCTTTGTATTTTTTCTTCGGTCAATACGCTCATCGAGATAGGCACAGTCTGGCTGGTTTCCTCAACTTTACGCGCGGAAACAAATACTTCTTCCAGAACCTGCTCTTGCGCCACAGCAATGTTGAGCTCGATGAGAAGTGCGGCTACGACTGCTCCCGCTGCTGGCTTGTACATGAATGCCTCCGCTTTTATTGGAGATATAGTTATTAATTTGCAGTAGGTCTGCAAAGATAATAAGTGGCAAGTGATGCCAATACCACCTCTATTTTCTAAACGCTATAAGTTGCGAAAAACAGGGCCGCTGGAGCGGATCGCTGCAGTGGGGTTATGAACGGCCGTTTGCCGACAATCGGCGTTAAAGATTATTGTATGACCTCGGGGCACTTGCGCAGGACGCGCCGCACCATAGCCTCCCACATAAAAGGCAGGCCAAATTCGTCAATCATCCCCCCAAGGTTTTCTGCTTCCTCTGCCGGCATTGGCACACCTCCGCCTATAGCTTCCACCATCCACGCCTGTTTGCAGCGCCACTCCAACGTGACAGCCCGCACATGGGCTTGACGTATGTCGCGCCCAGTCACCAGGACGCCATGGTTTGCGAGCAGCGCCCACTTGGCATCGCCAAGCTCAGCAGCAGCTTTGTTGCATTGCTCCGTTTGGTGCAGGGCGCCTGCATACTCATTGTATAATTTAATATCACCATTAATATTGGCTCCGGTTTGATCGAATATCTTTGGAATCTCGTGTCGCATAGACCAGATGCTGGCGTAGCGAGGATGGTTGTGAATAATCACGTTAGCATCTGAGCGCACTTCGTGAATTGCCCGATGAAGTAAATTTGCCGGCGTGACATTCCATTCTCCTTCAATCACATTACCCTCTGCGTCAATTCGGATAATGTCGGACGCTGTAATCTCATCCCAGGCCAGCTCCCATGGGTTGATGAGGAATGTGCCATCCTCCTGCCTGTAGGAAATATGGCCAGCAATGTGATCATCGTAACCTTCGGCAAAAAGCGCGTGGCAAAGAACGGCCAGTTCCTGTTCTGGAGATAGCTCTGGTGTAAGAGCGAAACGACCACTTTTCGGTATGTACTCTTCCAAGGCGGAGTGTGGCTTTTTTGCCATAAGTGTCACCTGTTCTGTTTCGATCGAATTACACAGGCGACAATGTTAGGGCGCCTGCTCGCAGCGCGCAATACGATAGCCTGTCTCTTGCCATACGGCATCTTACACAGTGCCAGTCTATTAACGAAAATACATCAGGATGCTGCTTTATCGTTTTATATTATAAGATCAAGCGCACATATTCGGCCTGTCATTAAGCGCGGTTGGTTGCACTGTGTTTACCTTTCTCTCGGCTGTTCCAGCCTGCCCTTATATACTGGATGACTTTAAGTGTTATGCAAATCCTATCTGTGTAACAACAGACAAAAGTCATAGCCGCTGAGCAGCATGGCTAGCGAAACCTGCTCCCGCATGCTCATAAAGATTAAACGCAGAAAATCCGTGAGCTTCCAGCTCTCTGGCTTCCTCATTGAAACGAACCACGGCCGCAATTTTGCCGGCGTAACCGAGCTCTCGCAGCATGTTAGCTACCAGCATGTTTTCTTCATGGTGGGTCAGCGCAATCAAAATCAAGTCGACTCCTTTCAGGTTAACGCGGTACCAGAAGTCTGGATTGCTGGCATCGGCGCTTACGACTCTGCGATGAACTCGGCTGTGCTCCTCGAGTTTGCGTGCGTTGATATCAACGCCGAGGACGGTACGACCGTATCGCTCTGCGATAGTGTCGAATGCGCCTGTCCCGATATTACCCATCCCCAGTACTATAATTTTCGCTCCTTCAGTATCGGGAGTATCCTCTGTGACCTTAGGAGACTCGAACTTGAGCCAAAATGAATGGTAGCGACGATAAAGAGCGTGGACTCGTAGGTTAAGCGATGACGAAAATATGAAACTTACTGCAATTGCGACAGAAATAGCACTTGCCCACTGCATATCAATCCAGCCTGAATTGGCTGCCAGAACAATCACTACTAGTCCAAACTCGCTATAATTTCCCAACACACTGGCACATAGTAAAGCAGTCCGTGGTGGTGTATGTAGCTGGGTCATCAGCGGGAAATAGACCACTGGCTTGATGCTGACCAGGAAGCCCAGGAGGATAGCGACCAGCAGCATCTCCTCCGTGGGCCAACCTGAAAGACCGATGCTGAGGAAAAAGCAAACAAGGAATAAATCCTTGAATTGTATTAATCGGCGGGAAAGTTCTTTACTTTTTTGCGTGCCCGCTAGCAATGCACCCAGGAACAAAGCTCCGAGGTCTCCTTTAACTCCGACGAGTTCAAATAAATGGGCTCCCCCCAAGGCCAGTGCAAAACCGAACAACGTGAGCAGTTCTCCATGGCCTGCTCGCCCCATTAATTGCTGGATTACGCCTCGTAGCGGAAAAAATAACAGCAACAAAACAGCCTCGAGCTTTGGCAGTGCACCTTTTGAGGCAACAAGGAAAAGAACCGCCGCAATGTCCTGTATCAAAAGAATGCCAATAGCTTGCGCTGCGTGTCGTGAAGACATCTCTCCCTTATCTTGTAGAACCTGAATAACAAATATCGTACTTGAAAATGTCAGGGCGAAGGCCACAATGAGGGCGCCTGTGAAATTCAGGTTAATTCCAGGCAGCATAAAACCCGCAATCAGCAGAACTCCCAGGAAAAAACACTGCATAATCACCAAATGTGCGAAAGTGGTCCCCCATATTCGCGGCTTCAGCAGTTCGCCGGGTTGAAGTTTAAGGCCAATAGTGAAAAGTAATAGTGTGATACCAATATTGGCCAGCGATTCCAGAAGTGGCCCGGCCTCAATATGGAATTCGTTGAGTACGAAACCGGCGGCCAGGTAGCCGATGAGGGCGGGCAAGCCTGCTATGCGGCTGATTAAACCGCACGCGAGAGCGATTGCAATAATAAGCGGATCAAACATACCGTCATTATAGCGGTTGCGGCTAAAGCCTACACTACATAAGTGGCACGGCAGCGGTTGCCCCGGCGCTTCATCCAGTTGTTATCAGTTAGCCGCGACTGGACGAAAAGTGCTCTGCGCTTATCCTCGCCTTACTTTGAATTTGGCTGGATATGCCATTGACCGGAGTCACGCTCTTTCAGTCTATTTTCTTATCAGGTGATTGGCCGTTTTCCGCTTGCCAGCTCAATTGGGAGACCGGTCGAGGTGCGATTCGGCATAGCTGCAGTGCGCGATACTTTGCTGCGAACGGTCATCCTTCAGATCCACATCAGATGTGCAGGGTCTCTAAGATCTGCGGCGACACGAGTGCGCGCTTCGTTGTAGTGCGTGATCCGTCATCCGCTTTGGCTCACAATTTACCGCGAATAAGAATGCCTGAAAGTTCTTCAGGGGGTAGTGGTTTGCTATAAAAGTAGCCCTGCATTTCGTGACAATTATTGTCAAAAAGAAATTTTTCCTGTGCAATATTCTCGACGCCTTCGCCAATTACTTTGAGATTCAGCTGATGTGCCAATGCGATAACAGCAGTTGCAATGGCTCTGCTGCCCTGTTCGTACTCTACACATGAAACAAAAGACCGATCTACTTTCATTGTATCCACGGGGAAGCGACTTACATAGCTTAATGATGAAAATCCGGTTCCAAAATCGTCTAATGAGATACTGACACCCATTGCACCGAGTTTTTGAAGGGCATGTAAGGTCCGGCTCTCATCCACCATCATTGCACTCTCGGTTATCTCGACTTCTAAATGCTTGGCCTCCATATTGTGCGACTTCAGAGATGCGGCCACCATTTCTGCAACGTCTGCTCGTTTGAATTGTTCTGCTGAAACGTTTATTGCTATTCTGGACGGATTAATGCCTCTACCTTGCCAGAGGCTGAACTGACGGCATGCTTCATTCATTACCCACTCACCGAGCTGGATGATTAACCCGCTTTCCTCGGCTATCTGTATCAGCGTCTCGGTTGGTACCGGCTCCCGTCCCTCTGGCATCCAGCGGACAAGCCCCTCCACTGCAGTGATCACATGCGTGCTTGTATCAATGATGGGTTGATAGTGGATTTTTAGCTCGTTCGCATCCAGTGCGTTGCGTAAAGCGTCTGTCATGGTGTTGCGCAGGACGATGTCCGTATTCATGGATTCTTCGTGAAACTTGAAATTATGCTTACCGGCACTTTTAGCCTTATACATCGCCAGGTCAGCATTCCGAACGAGATCTTCTGCATCCCGATTGTCCTCTGTAAGTACCGAGATACCTATACTAGTGCCGATCAAGACCTCAAGGCCCTCTATAATGAACGGGCGATTAAGAGAGTCTAATATGCGTTGTGCCACTACCGCTGCATCGCGGTGTTTTCGAATACCCGTTAGCATGATCGTGAACTCATCGCTGCCAAGTCGTGCCACATGTCCCAAGCCCGAAACACTCCCGTGGGATACTCGGTCCGACAGCCTGACGCAACTGTGTAGGCGCTCAGCAACCTGTTTCAAGAGTTGATCACCATGGTCATGTCCGTGTATATCATTCACTTCTTTGAAACGATCGAGGTCGAGAAATAAGAGGGCAATGGTCCGATCTATTCGGGGGGCCTGGTCGATGGCCGCGCTCAATTGCTCAAGGAAAAGTCGACGGTTTGGCAGGCCGGTAAGCTGATCGTAGTGGGCAAGATATTGGCTACGCTGCTCTGCCTGAAAACGCTGGTTAATCTGTGTTCGCAACTCTATATTTTTCGCCGCCAATTGCGACGTCTGCATATTCTTGTGGTCCTCAAACAGAAGAGCCGCAGATAGAAGAATCGCAGTCCAGGAAAGTATATTGATGAAGCGCTGCAGCCAGAGGGCCGGGCCTTCTAATTGTGAAAATTCCATAGAGTCGGTGAACTGCAGCCCGGCAGCATCGGCTATAACAAAAGAGATTATCGTGAGAATACTTATAGCTGCCCATGTCCAGGCGGACCGTCTACAACCCATCAATGCAGCCATTACAGGGAACAAAGCACACCAGTGCAGCAGCGGTCCCTTGATGCCGCCGCTAACCGTGTAAATAACCAGCGTAACGACGTAACCGGAAAATAGAACCAGATTGGCTGCCAGTGCGAGGGAAAAAAAATACTTGAAGATAAGCGGGACGGAGCAGGTTGCTAATAGTGCTATGACAAGTGAAATTATTATTTTAGGTCTTTCTGCCTGGGGCAAAATCCAGGTAATGTAAAAGCCAGCCACAAAAGCAAGGATAATCAGTATAAGGGTAAAGGATAGGATGATCCGTGCACGTCGCAAATCGTCTGAATCGCCGACTTGAATATTTTTTGGTATGCCGCGATCGATCAGGCGGAGAAGCAATAGCCGTAAAGCTGAAACTTTTGTCGGGTATATTGTCTCGTTATGATCTGGAGAATCGGCCATCTTTGCCTCTCGTGTCGCCAGTGCATGACCTTTAGGATTGGAAGCCTGCACGGGGATATCGCCTACGGACATATCAAACGCCTCCAAGCGTAGGGCATGTGCATCCTAATCGAAACTGTCATATGTCCTGTTTTTACCCCTGTATGAGTAAAAAAGGCGAAGCCCGTCGAGAGCCAGCTGTAATCGTCTCCCAGTAACTAAAGAAAACAATCCCTGAGTAAGTTTACGATTGGTATGTTCTGGCTCTCTCGGCCTGTTTTCGCAGGTTGTCGTTATAGTCTGTCTCGGCATAGGTTCTATCGAGCTGAGCTATGAGCGGGTTTGATGGCTGTTCGAGTCTGAATTGCTGAATCGCGATGGAACTCTCGCACGATATGCGCTCGTTAGGTACAGGAGATTATCAACGATGTGAAACGGTTCACAACTCAGCCATAGTGTCCAACGCGAGCAAGGCATAGGAGCGGGGCCACGCCGGTCCTAAGCGGTGTTTACCTGGACTGCCGCAGTCTGCCGCGATATTTTTTTCGGGCCAGCTCCTGCATGTCTTCTACAGTATCGCTCTCGTCCATGATTTCACGCCCCAGAAGTGTCTCTACAGCGTCTTCCAGTGTCACTATACCCGCGGTCTGCCCGTATTCATCCTCTACCAGAAACATGTGTTCGCGGCGTTTGATGAAGAGATCTAGAAGTCTCAAAACGGGTAGCTCCTCGGATACCCTGTGAATTGGCACTATGTGTTCCTCGAGAGGCGTGTCTTTGCCGCCGGCGCGCTCAACCTCGTGTAGTTCCGGGCGCAAAGCCAGACCGGTAATAGAGTCGAGGTTGGTTCTATATACGGGTAATCGAGTGAAGGAAACGCTGCTGAGTTCCGCCAGAGCATCACCTACTGAGAGTGAAACATCGATAGCGCAGACTACGGTGCGTGGAGTCAGAATTTCACCTGTACGGTATTGCCTCATTTTCAACAGATTTTCCAGCAGCGCACCTTCCTGGGGGCCAAGGGCACCGTGTCTAGCGCCGAGCTTGGCCAATGCGGAGAGCTCCTCTCGACTTATGATGCCAGAGTCGCCGTCCCGCGAAAACAGGCTGGTCAAGTGCGCCGATATCCAAACCAAAGGAAAAAGTAACCTGACCAGCCACTTTATAATTGGCGCCGCCGGGAGAGCGAGTTCTTTCCAGAATTTGGCGCCAAGTGTCTTGGGAATGATTTCTGAAAGATACAGGATCGCCAGCGTCAACAAAAAGGCAATGAGCGTTTCCCAGCGCGCGCCAAAGACATAGACCGCCTGAGCGCCTACTCCTGCTGCGCCCATGGTATGAGCAAACGTGTTGAGGATCAGTATGCTCGACAGTGATTCGTCGAGATTATCTTTGACTTCCTTGAGAACTGCCGCACGCCGTGGACGATGCTCGGTTTGACTCTCGACAAATCCGTGGGTAACAGACAGGAGAACCGCTTCCAGAATTGAGCACAGAAACGACACGCCGATCGCAATAAAGAGGTATATGACGAGAAGCGTCATAATGATTCAGGCTCCATGATTTAATCAGTGCAATAGTATAAGGGTACGACCGGCCTAAAACAGACAACTTTTTGGACCTGTGGCGGCTCTGTAGCGGTGAAGGCCCGTCAGCCGTTACAATGCGCCAGCGGCCGCCATGACGCGGCAGTGCAGCGCATTCACCCTTTACCCAGTATGGTCTGCAGGGAATTTTATGCTTTCAGACAATAGTGTCATTCCCGTCGGTGTGCGCTTCATGATGCTGTCTGCGCTGGGTTTTTCCCTGATGTCTGCCTGTGTCAAGCTTGCATCGGCTCGCGGTATACCTCTGATGGAGATTGTTGCAGCGAGGGCACTGGTATCACTGGCTATCAGCTATGTAGACGTTCATCGTAAGGGCTTATCGCCCTGGGGTCGCAATCGTGGTTTGCTGTTTGCTCGGGGTGCTGTTGGAACGATGGCGCTGGTCTGTTTTTACTATTCGGTGACGACGCTACCACTGGCTGAATCCACCCTGATTCAATATACGCATCCGGTTTTTACCGCAGTCCTGGCTTTGATATTTCTTGGTGAGCGCATTAACGGCGCCACACTTGTCTGCATCGGGCTGAGTCTCTTTGGGCTATTCCTGATGGTTCAGCCGGGAGTGCTTTCTGGAGGTTCGGCCCAGCTGCCAAGCTTTAGCGTGTTTGCAGCGCTGCTCGGGGCTCTGGGCAGTTCGGTGGCGTATGTATTGGTTCGTCGATTAAGTCGGGAAGAGGATACATCCGTCATAATCATGTACTTTCCCTTGGTCGCGCTTCCTGTCTCTTTGTTGCTGCCCGGAGATAGTTTTGTCACGCTAGATGTGCAAGCGGTGCTGTTGCTGCTCATGGTGGGTGTTTTTACACAAGTCGGGCAGTGGGGTATGACTCATGCCATGCGGACTGAACTGGCGGCAAAGGCATCGGCGTATTCTTACGTTCAGGTAGTTTTTGCAGTCATTCTTGGTTGGCTGGTCTTTGACGATCTGCCTAACACGGCCACTTGGTTGGGCGGGGCCTTGATAATCGGCGCAGCACTGTTCAATATGCTGCGGCGCTGACTGCACTCCGGATAGGCCGTATTCTCCTCACGCTACGCTCACCTGCAACTGCTTGTGACACGCCGGTATAAGGCAGCCATGGCGCAGCGTCTCAAGAGCTGGCTGAAAGCCATTGAAAGTGGGATGCCTTGATCTTGGGCAATGCGCGCTGCGGCGGCACTCGCGGGCTTGGTCGGCCGGTTCACCTCGGTGAGAGCGAAGGAGCGGTCACGCTGATGCCTGTCTTGGAAGAGCAGGCCAACCCAGTATTGCAGGAATACATCGCAGGCCACGAGGTTGAGAGCCGGAAGAGAAATCCGGCCCCCAGTGTTTGGTCAGGCTGCCTCGGCTTCTTTTTCTTCGCCGTCGTCTGGTTCAAGTTCGGCGATTTTGCTCTCAAGTTCCTTCACTTTCTGCTGGAGCTCGAGGTTTTCTGACTTACTCTTGCTCAGATTTCTCTGCAATGTTTCGTTTGCACTGGTTTTTTCGGCCAGCTTCTTTTTGCTGGCGTCGAGGTTCTTCTTCATTTTGGCTGGGTCGAATTGCTTGAGTACCTTCAGCTCTTCGCGCTCTTTAGCAAGATCACTCTGCAATGACTTAATGCGCTGTTTTTGTTTGGCAACGTCTTCTTTCATATTCTCGCTGCGATTGAACAGCTCTCGATTTTGCTGCTCAAATTTTTCACTGGAAGCGCTTTTCTTAGACAACTCGCTAATGGTCTGCAGCTGCTTGTCGATAGTTGCTTGCATTTGTGCACGCGCATCTGCGAGTTGCTTTTTACATTTTTCCAAGGCTACCTCTCCGGCGTCCAGCTTGTCCTGGTATTCTGACCGGAGAGTTTCTTCAAGCTCGATGATTTTTTCCAGTTTATTCGCTGTTAGCATAAATTTTTTCCCATTGCGTTACGTATTCTTTCAAATTGTATTTCAGTGGGCTACGCCCCTGGTGGAGCGGAACCTAAATCAGCATTCCGGCACACTGTTTCCAATGTTTAATCACCCACCGTTTTTACACCTCGAGATAGGACTCGCTGGCGCGCATTGCTGCCGCGATGACGTGAGTGGAACGCAGTAGCTTTGCCCTTGATACGCAGTTTTGGCAGGCTAGGATTATACAAATCTGTGGACCGCCGCATCACTGTTCCGCTCGTCACCAATTTGATCGAATCGACTATGCATCATTCGATCTCGCCCTAGCTGCCTACACCTCGGTGTGCTGCTTGGCTCCGGAATGCTTTCTCTTTTGATATAAAAGTGTTTAAAATCAGAAAGATATAGCGATTTTCCATTGCTGTCTGACATCTGCCCAGACGGGTTCGGGCGTGATTGTACGTAAGTTGAGCAAAAAGTTCGAGTGCTATATCACAGGTTGGCATTGAGCCCTACAGTGAAGGGATAAGCGCGTCCATGACACGTTCTGCGTTCGCCGCCACTGTCAACGCCGGGTTCACTGTGGCGGCGCTTCCCGGTAGTAGGCTTCCGTCTATAACAAACAGGTCACGGTATCCGTAAAGTTGGCCCATCTCGTCGCACGCATCTCCCATCACTGCGCCGCCAAGCGGATGCCAGATCTGACCCTCAATGAACGGTACTTCGTTGCCGCCATTTCCTGCCACGAGGTGGTCGAAGCTCTTTTGCCGCGCCAAGGCTGAGGGCGTGCCACTATCTGTGTTCCAGTTAATCTCCACGGCATCAGTGAGGGCGTTGTAGCTCAGTCGCCCTGGTTCGTCCGGTACTGACATTGCGAGTTGCAACTGCAATGTTCCGAAAGCCAAAGGCGAATGCATGAACGTCACGGGGTGGTTCGGGTTCGATCTGTCTTCGGCGGCTATGCAGGCGGGGCCGCCTTGCGGCGCTGCCGTAACCTCTGGGTGCCGTTGGGCCAGTAATTGATCGCCATTGGTTCCCCAGTGTTGGCCGATCCGATGGTTCGCTCCAGTCAGTTCACCGCTCTGCTGGCTTTTCAGAAGTAACTTGGTAGTGTTCATGGATCCCGCTGCCATGAAAAGATAATCGGCTTCTAATGTATAACGGTCCAGTAACTCGCCATCTGCAGTGATACTTCGACAAGTAACTGTGTAGCCACGTGGTGATCTCTCAGTGATCATTTCCACCTCGGTAAGACTGCGAATTTCCGCCAGCCCTGATGCGACAGCCAGCCTTAGATAGTTTTTATCTGTGGATTGCTTGGCGTCACTGTTACAGCCAAATGGATACTCGCCGATACTGGCAGCTGCGGGAATCTCGCCCGCTATCTCCCTACGGATAATATTCCAGTCAAAAGAGGCTGCGGGTTTTAGTACGGTGTAGCCGGCCGCTTCGACATCGCCTATGAAGGTGCGTTGCGCTGAGTAGTTGGATGAGGCAAGTATGTCATCGGGTATGGGCGATGCGCCAATCTGAGCGAGTACCCGAGGGAAGTAGACGTTATTCATTGAGTCATAACTCAGGTAAGGGAACACTGACTCAAAAGCTTCCTTTGGCGGTTGAATAAGGACACCGCCGTAAACCAGCGAACCGCCGCCAACGCACGCGCCGCATACCGCGGAGACATTAGGCCCTGAAATAGTTTCAAGCAGCCCGGCGTAAGCCGTGCCTTCAGACTGACTGCCGGCAGGAGGAATAGTCCAGCTGGCGCGCCTGTCCAGTGCGGCTGTCGTGGGGAACGTATCAGTGCCCTCGACTGTCCATTTTCGCCCTCGCTCCAGCACTACCGATCGAATACCTGCCTCAGCCAATCGCAGCGCTGCTACCGAGCCGGCAAAGCCCGAGCCGATAATGATCGCGCGGCCATTGTCGAGTGGGGATTGATCGCTACTATTGCTGCAACCGATAGGCAGAACAGAAGCAGCCGCCACAGCGGAGGAGCGCTGGATAAAGCGGCGTCGGGAAAGGCGCATAAGTGTATTCCGTTTGTAATACGATCATTGCATGGTAGTAGTATCAGGTGCCATGAGTGAGTCCGGTTACGTCTTATCGCGTGCTGGGATAACTTGCTATACCTATACAATCCTGTGCCAGCGTTATCGTTGTAGACGACGATAAATGACGAATCGCGCAGGGGCGCTCGTTCTGGTAGTGTCTGCTGTGCTTGGCATTGCGCGGCGGCGGGCAGCCTTGCCGGTTGATATGCAGTATTCACGATATTCTGTGTCTGTATCTGTTGTGCTTGATTGTCCCGCATTTGGCAAGCAGGCGGCGACCATCGGTAAAGCGGTGATTTTATGCTTGAATCATCGGCGGAAATTATAACTACAGGAGTGATATAACATGCGAATGAACGCGCTCCGAAAAGCGGGCATATAGGCAATGTATATCGGATGGCGAGTTGTCGCCGGTGCATTTTTTGGGATGGTTCTGGCGAACGGAATGTTTACCTACGCCTTTACCGTTCTTGTCGATCCGATACGTGAGGAATTCAATGCCAGCCTCGAACAGGTTATGTATGGCCTGACACTGGGAACACTGTTTGGCTTGATAATGGGCCCGATCGTCGGTGCGCTGATTGATCGCTTTTCGGTACGCATACTGATGACGCTGGGCTGTCTGTTCACGGCTTTGGGCTTGTTCGCTATTTCAAATTCTCAATCAATCGCCAGCTTTAGTTGGCTGTTGGGAGTAACGATGTCCTTATCGCTGGCGACGATGAGTTCTATGCCAGGAAGTGCAGTTGTGTCTCGTTGGTTTTCATCTAATCGCGGACGAGCACTGGGGATTGCTTCCATAGGATCTTCATTTGGTGGGGTACTCGTGCCGGCTTTGCTGACGTTTTGGATTTCACTCTACGGTTGGCGTGATGCTCTACAAATGATGGGGCTTGTCACGGCTCTCCTCGTCATGCCGGTTATCTGGTTCACAGTGCGAAATCGTCCATCAGACCTTGGGTTGACTGTTGATGAACAGTCTGGCCCGCAGAAAGATGAATCCGCCTTTCAGCAGACAGGATCGGGTATGCTTGAAATACTTCGGACACCTGCCTTCTGGATTATTGGTCTGAGCATGGGATTGGTGTTTGCCGCCTTCTCCTCCATGCTGGCCAATCTCGCACCCTATGCCGCTGGCTTGGGCGTGGGGGATAACCAGATATCCACTATGATCTCGGTACTAGCCCTGGGGGGTGTCTTAGGCAAGTTTGCGTTTGGCCTGGCCGCAGATCGGGTGAATCTCAAGAAAGGACTGTGGCTCGCGCATCTCTTGTTGTGTATTGCCTTTCTGATATTACTGACTGAGCCGGTATACCCGTTAATGTTGTTGGCAGCTGTCTTCTTTGGCCTGTCGACAGGAGGCTTATTACCTGTCTGGAATGCCATGATGGCTCGCGTATTCGGTGTCGCCAGCTTTGGTCGCGCGATGGGCGCTATGGGGCCCGTGATTACTCTAAGTATCCTTCCGGCATACGCCCTTGTCGGCCGTTTATTCGATATGACTGGTAGTTATAGTCTTGGATTGATGGTTTTCTGCGGGGTGATTGTAGTGGCAGCGCTGCTGCTGGTTCCGCTCAAGTATCAGGACACACTCCGTAACTGAGCCTCCAGCCCTTCGGGCAATTTTGACCCGACAAGGGTAGTCTATTAAGATGCGTAGCTCGCGATGAAAGTGACGCCAATGGGCGCACCTGCCGCGTGGTTTTCTAATGACCCGAGTAAAAAATACTTTCTCTATGAATGATAACGAGCCTCGCAATCTCAAGCCACTGGCCGCACTGATTTTCAGCTCTCGTTGGCTGCAACTACCTCTTTATCTCGGCCTTATCGTGGCACAGGTGGTTTACGTAGTGCTGTTTATCCGAGAGCTAATTCATCTTATTGGTGGTGCGACGGTTTTAAATGAGCAGCTTATTATGCTGGCTGTCCTTGGGCTTATCGATGTGGTGATGATCTCCAACCTCCTGATGATGGTGATTGTTGGTGGTTATGAGACGTTTGTCTCGCGCCTCCGTTTGCAGAATCATCCCGATCAGCCGGAATGGCTTAATCATGTCAATGCCACGGTCTTGAAAGTCAAACTGGCGATGGCAATTATCGGAATCAGTTCAATACACTTGCTGAAGACATTCATTGCTATCGGTACACTTGGCGCAGATGAAGTTAACTACACGGAAGCGGGTGTTATGTGGCAGACGATAATTCACATTGTCTTCATCTTGTCTGCTATCGGTATCGCATACACCGAGTACCTTTTGAATCTTGCGACCCGTCCTTACCAGGGTAATACTGAACCGGGTCGGCCGCATTAGATTACGTGCGACGGTCAGTTAATGAAAAGCAAAGGGCTGCCCTGACCCAGCGAATAATCGCCCTCTGTATGAACTCAAACTTGAGCACAACACGGATCGTCATCTCGGGTGTATGCTGGAATTGCAGGCCGAGTATAACCGAGACACCTTTGTCGATCGAAAAAAAGACGCTGTGCGCTTCGCCGGCCGCAATATTTCGACACTCGAGGTTAAAAGTGTAGTGTTTCGCCATCCCGATATTGGCGAGGCGGCCGCGTTTGGAATACCAACGGAAGCGCTACAAAGTGAAGACGAGCTCAAAATTAACGTGGTGCCTGCAGAGGGCGTAACACTTTTCCCTGTAGATATATGCACATTTATCGATGAAAATGCGCCCTACGATTTTGTGCCTCGGTATCTGGAGCTTATAAAAAGCTTGCCCTATACCCCGACCAAGAAGGTTGAAAAATACAAGCTGCGAAAATTAAGCGTGACGAAAGACATCTGGGACAGCAAGGCTGCAGTTTTCAAAGCAATAAGGTAAGGCGCGCCGCTGATTGCGTGGTTACCGCTCCGACTGAAAGGCGGAGTGAATTTCATTCCGCGATAGGCCCAAAATTTCCCCGGCAATTTCTGCTGTACGTATTTCCCCATCGCTCATTTTCCCATCGGCGAGGATTACTTGTAGAAGCATGCTAAAAATTTCTTTGCTTTCCTGTTGATTCAGGCTTTGGCTGATATCGCGCAACCGTTCGACCAGATTCTGGCCGTCGCTGAAAGTCCGCACGGCGTCACTCAAAAGACCCATGGCTTCGGCGCTATTAGTGTCAAAATGATTGATGATGATATCAATCATGCGGTCTGTCTCGGAGGGATCTATCTCCCCATCGCCCTTGGCTACGTATACCAGTAGGATTGAAATGAGAAATTTTGCATCGTAGACGGTTTTGCCGTCATCCTCCCCGAGAATGAGCCTTGTACCTTCAAAATAAAGCGCGTCGTCATTGTGGTCCATGAGCAGGGCTCCTGTGATCAGGAATTGGGGGGGTGTTGATACGGCTCTTGCAGCTGCACAGCTGATTATTGGTAGATAGTAGTCGCTTTTTTCGTCCACGCCAAGCGGGGCAGATCCGAGAATAGACGGTCTGCCCGTTGGTGGCAGGAATGTGTATACTAAGCCTTCACTGATCGTGACGAAGGGAAAAATAATAATCGATCAGGGGGGGTGATCATCAAATCCAGCCGCCAAAAGACTTTTGAAGAAGCGACGCGAGAAGAGCTTTCAGCCTGTGTCCAGCTTCTTGCTCAGAGTGTGGTCTTGCACCGAGTAAAGTTTGGATTTGTTACGCTACATGCATCTGCAGAAAGCCTCGCTGA
>CAJQQW010000173.1 GCA_905480565.1 uncultured Halioglobus sp.
TAAGGTCTTTCAGAACATGAAGGATTTTGCGGGCACCGAGCTCAAGATAATGGATGAAGTGTATGAATCGGAAATCACCACTTCATGGTCGAACCGTGCTATTGCTAACTTACTCTATAACTATGGCCGCCTTTACAGCGAGCCGGAGGACGCCCTGCGTGTTTACACAAAAATGTGCTCTGTCGGAGTGTCGACCATCGATCTGGGTTTTATGGGCGCTACGCTGGCTAATGGTGGCGTCAATCCCAAGACGGGCAAAAGCCTCATGAAGGAAGAGTATGTCCACCAACTGTTGGCGGTGATGCTGACAGCTGGTTTTTATGACGAGTCGGGTGAATGGGCTTACACGGCCGGTTTGCCCAGTAAAACTGGCGTAGGTGGTGGTATTGTGTCTGTGGTGCCTGGCGTTATGGCCATCGCTGCGTTCTCTCCTCGACTTAACGAGGCGGGCAATAGCGTGCGTGCGCAAGAGGCGATTGATTTTATCTCGGACAAATTCGGCCTCAACATTTTCAAGCCCCGCAAGTTGCCAGTCGTCATGTAACCAGGTCGCGCGATTGCTGCCCTCGGAATAGAGAGAGTCATCTGCAATCGCGCAATCTACATTTGCAAAACGCAGTGTTTACGCGAAGCGCACTAACCAAGGTAATCCCGAATCTCCAGATAGTCTTGCACTACACGTTCAGGGCTGAAGGTGTGAAAGCCGGAGCCTCGGTAGTCTGGCTCAAAGATCGCCTGTAGCTTACCTTCCGGATTGATCAGAAACAGAGTGACCCCATGGCTCACTTCGTATTCGTTGTCCGCGGGGTCAACGTCGTCGCCGATTTTCGGGATCAACTGCGCGACAATGCCGAGGCTTTTTTCAAAGGGTAGGTGGGGGTTTTTGCTATCGTCCGTGTGGGTCAGGCCGACAAAGGATTTATCGAAGAACGGCATGTAGGAAGCGAGTTGGTCTACTGTGTCGCGGCGGTGATCCACGGTGTAAAAAAGCACGCGTAAATCGTTGTCGCGGCCTTGGGCCTCTAGCAGGTCGCTCACGCTGACAAGCTGGTTTAACGTGGTCGGGCAAATATCCGGGCAGGTGGTGAAACCGTAAGACACGATATGCCAGCGACCTTTCAGTGCCTCGTTATCAAATACCTGATTGTGGTGGTCCAGCAGTTCAAATGATTGCAGCGCGCGAGCCTCGGGTAAAAGCACTCCCTGTATCAACGGTGGTGCCGGCGGCCGATTCAGTAATATAAGCACCGCGACCAGGCCAATACAGGCATTCGCTACAAGGAAACCCCGGAACATCCGCGTCTTGGCAGATACACTCATAGGTCGTCGCCTAGCGGTCGAAAAATAGCAACCGGGTGAGGTAGGTATAATCTCCCTCAATAGCCATGAGTATGATTAGCACAGCAATGGCTGTCAGCGGCAGGAACAGTACGTACTTGAGCGAAAGTCGCTCCCACTGTACATGCATGAAGATGGAAATAATCAAACCGGCTTTAAGGAACATGAAGATCAGGATCAACGTCCAGCGCAGGGCTCCCTGCACCTGGTAGTAGTCGACCGCGTAGGAGAACGCACTGAATACAAAAAGCAGAAGCCATATCTTCAGGTAGAGACCAATCGGGTGCTGCTGGCTGGCTGTTTCACTCATACTGTCACCTCACCACAGGTAAAAGAACGCGAAGATAAATACCCAGACCAGATCTACAAAGTGCCAGTAGAGTCCGGCGATCTCGACAATTGCGAGGTCCTTTCCCTCGTAGTAACCCGAGTTGACCCGTCGTGCAGTCCACAGAAGGTAGATAACTCCCCCGGTCACGTGAAGGCCGTGAAAGCCGGTGATCATAAAAAATGCGGAGCCGAACTGGGATGCCCCCCAGGGATTACCCCAGGGGCGGACGCCCTCTTCAATAAGTTTACTCCATTCGAAAGCCTGCATTCCTACGAAAGACGCACCGAAAAGTGCGGTGGCAAAGATAAGCCAGACCGTTTTTTTTATGTCTCCACGGTAGGCGTAGTTAACCGCCATGGCCATTGTCCCGGAGCTCGTTATCAATATGAATGTCATAATTGCAATCAGCAGCAACGGCACATACTCACCGAACATCTGCAGCGCAAACACCTCGCTGGCGTTGGGCCAGGGGTCTGTGGCTGATATACGCACGTTCATGTAACTGGTGAGGAACACGCTGAAAATGAACGTGTCCGACAGGAGGAAGATCCACATCATGATCTTGCCCCAGGGCATGTCGAAGGTTTGCCTGTCTGCGGCCCAGTCGGATACTAAACCGGCAACCCCTGGCTCGGTATAGGTAGCGCTCTTGTCTGTTTCACTTGTCATTGCAAGGCCTCAGAAGCCGCACATTGCCGCTAGTGCGTTAATAGTTTCCGGTCGACTAGAAAGTATTGCGAACAGCACCAGCCACACTCCGAACAGAAAATGCCAGTAGGTAGTGCAAAGCTGCAGTGGTGCAGTCAGGCTTTCGAGTTTGTTGTCGTACCACACACGGAAGACAATATTGGATAAAATAAGCAGCCCGCCGATAAGATGCAGTGCGTGAATCGCGGTAAGCACATAAAAGTAGCTATTGGCAGGATTAGAGGTGATGTAATAGCCCATGGATTGCAGGTGCAGCCACAAATCCATCTGCGCGACGATAAACATCAAGGTAAAAAATACGGCAGCGCTGATACCGGTTACTGCGACATTGAGTTTACCTTGACGCGTGCCTCCAAGGCCCCACTGCATGGCCACACTGGCCATAAAGAGCAGACTGGTGTTAAGCCAGAGACGGGTGGGGTCGGTGAAGGGTTGCCACGGCGCTCCGGCCAGTGCTTCAAAGTCGGGATACTGTGAGCGTGACAGAAAAGTGATGATAAAGAGAAAGAACAGCACGCCGACAACGGCCAGCACAAACCGCAGCGCAATGCGCGCGGCGGCCTCGGTGTCGGGGCCTGCATAAGCGACGCCGCCGGGCTCAGTATCGTGTAGCCAAGGCTTCGTCCCCAGGGTCTTCAAAAAGCTCATGCGTGACCTCCTTCGCCATCTGTGCGCTCTTCATCGGTGACCGGATGATCTTGTGGAATAAAGTCCTCTTTTACGCCTGGCACACTGTAGTCATAGGCCCAGCGATGCACTTCCGGCAGCTCGGGTCCCCAGTTCCCGTGGCGGGGGGGCTGGTCTGGTGTTTGCCACTCGAGGCTGGCGGCACCCCATGGGTTTTTCTCACTCTTCTCCCCGTACCGCAAGCTCCAGAGTATGTTGTAGAGAAAGATGAGCTGGCTGAGGCCGACGAGAAGTGCCGCGACAGTGATCTGCGCGTTGAGAGTCTGGGCGCTATCGGGAATGAAATCTGTCGTGCCCATGGCAAAATAGCGCCGGGGCACGCCGAGGAATCCCAAATAGTGCATCGGCAGGTAAATAGCGTAGGTGCCGAGGAAAGTGCACCAGAAATGCCATTTGCCAAGGGTCTCGTTGAACATCTTTCCCGACATCAGGGGGAACCAGTGATAGATAGCGGCAAACAACACCATAATTGGCGATACACCCATTACCATATGGAAGTGTGCCACCACGAAGTAGGTATCGGATAACGGTAGATCAATGGTCACGTTACCCAGAAACAAGCCGGTCAGTCCACCGTGAGTAAAGGTGAAAATAAAGCCGATGGCAAACAGCATGGGTACTGTAAGGTGGATATTGCCGCGCCACAGCGTGAGCACCCAGTTGTATACTTTGATCGCCGTCGGCACGGCAATAATCAGTGTGGTGGTCGCGAAGAAGAAGCCGAATGCGGGGTGCATGCCACTCACATACATATGGTGTGCCCAGACAATAAAGCTCAAGCCACCGATAGCGACAATGGCCCAAACCATCATGCGATATCCGAAAATATTTTTGCGCGCATGCACCGATAGTACGTCCGACACCATGCCGAAGGCGGGCAGTGCAACGATATACACCTCCGGGTGACCGAAGAACCAGAATAGATGCTGGAACAGAATGGGACTGCCGCCGGTATATTCCAATGACTCGCCTAGCGAGACGAGTACCGGCATGAAAAAGCTGGTACCGAGTGTCTTGTCGAGAATCATCATGATAGCGCTTACCAGCAGCGCCGGAAAAGCCAGTATACCCAGCACGGTAGCGGTGAATATGCCCCAGATCGTCAGCGGCATGCGCATGAGCGTCATGCCGCGGCAGCGCGCCTGCAATACGGTAGTCACATAGTTCAGTCCACCCATAGTGAACGCAACGATGAACACCGCGAGCGAAATCAGCATCAACAGTATGCCCCAGTCGTAACCGGGCGTGCCCTCAAGAATGGCCTGTGGTGGATAGAGCGTCCATCCCGCTCCGGTGGGCCCTCCCGGTACAAAGAAACTGGCCAGCAGAATGAGCACGGATAGTAGATATACCCAGTAACTCAGCATATTCATGAAGGGGAACACCATGTCCCGGGCACCTACCATAAGGGGAATCAGATAGTTACCAAAACCGCCCAATAGCAGTGCCGTCAGCAGATAGATAACCATGATCATGCCGTGCATGGTGACAAACTGCAGATAGGAGCTGGGGTCGATAAAATCGAATGTATCGGGGAAACCGAGTTGCAACCGCATCAGCCCGGACAGTACGAGAGCAATCAGCCCGACAAAAATAGCGGTGCCGCCGTATTGTATCGCAATTACCTTGTGATCCTGGCTCCA
>CAJQQW010000174.1 GCA_905480565.1 uncultured Halioglobus sp.
CGGTTGAGTCACTGCTGCAGGCAGAGCCTCTGGAGTAGGTGCAGGGCTATACCAGATGGGAGAGGTCCAGGCACGCTCCTGTATTATCTCGCGATGCCCGTCGGCACAACATTGCTCCAGCCCTTCTCCCACTGTTTCGGGCCGAGTGCAATCCACAGCCATCGCGACGCAGATACGCTGACTCCAACGACAACTGGGGTTTTCCAGGACTCTCGAATAGTAATATGCGGCCTGTTGGGCATCGAATGCCTTATCGGTCCAAACGGCGCACAGCGTGTTCTCCCCCGGGCCGCTTGACGTGCAAGACGCCTCATCGACCCCGGCACCGTTTGTGGCATCGCCCGCGACATCGAAAACCGCCTCCCTCAGCTCTCCAGTGGCGGTTCTCCAGCCTTTTACAATCTGGATACGCTGCAGAGGCGTGCCCGGTCGGCTCGCTATTCCCGGATCCCGTTGCGCCATAACCATGAAGCGGGGCGCAGCCGCTGCGACAGAGGGCAGCCGACCGCCCATCGGCGTGCCTGATGCATAAGCCAGGGCGATTCGGTCCTGACGCTCACACAGATCCTGCGGATAGTCCCACCCGGCGAAAAATCGACTGATAATTCTTGGGCCGCTGGTAGCGTAACCTTCGCGACGTCTGATAGCCTCAAATAGCGAATCACGGCTGTTCTCCTCAGCCCAAAGCACGGCGAGACCTCCGGGGTTATTCATCAGGAGATCCGGCAACCCTGGTGGCAGTCGGTCAGTAAGCGGGATACCCTTGCCGCCATGACCGGCAAATTCAGACTCACTCACCTGGCCGTCAGCACCGAGATGGGTATCGGTACTGGCGATGAATCCGAACTGGTAAGGGTTTACATACCTTTCCGACTCGATAGCCAGACCCTGCAATAAAACCTGTCGGGCAAATCCCGTATCGGGTCTTGGGGGCCGGTCGAAGCCAGCCAGATTGTCAATAGGTTGTTGTTCGAACGCGCAAAGTTCATCCTGCGTTATACCGGGGGCATAGAAACACTCGGAAGAGCCCCCCTTCTGCATAACTTCCAGAAGGGGCTCGTAGCGGGCTCTGAGAGCCGCATACTGGGGCGTCATTGGCGAACCATCATCATTCCTGCCGGTAAACATCTGTCCCGCGCTTAAATTAGAATTGTGGGGAATCACCACAGCATCGCAAGCTCCCGGCGCATCAACGCATTCGCGATCGAGACCACGCCAGAGCCGCTCGGCAGAGGGCTCTTCGATAAATGACAATGGCAGATCGGGAACATCGGCGTTACGAAATACGACATTTCGATGCAGGTTCCCACCAGTCAGCGGATCCATTCCCGACCATTCATAGCCGACAAAGCTGGTGAAGGAACAGTCATCAGTGCGGTCATAGGCTGTCTCTGCGGCTTGCTGTGTATCGCGCCACGGAAAGACCGAAGCCTGCTTGCAAAGTGCGTCATCTTCACCGCACATACTCATATGCGACGCCATCATCGAGGACATAAAATTGAAAAGATAATAGGCTCCGATAGACCAGCCTCGATACAGTGCACACTGCCAGGAATCATGCCCCTGAAAACCGGGTGTGTTGCACATGTGCACCTCGCCAAACAATTCGGCGTGGTCAGAAACCATCGCGAAGTCGAGTGGACGATCCAGTCGTATAGAACGCAGGGGCAGGCCGGATTCATCCCAGGGCTGAATGCCTAGGGGTTGCCCCTTTGCGAAGTCGTAAGCCTGCGCCGGTGTGGTCAGTGTGCCCTGGGTACTCGCATCCAGTGAATAACGGGTATGCACGTGCAGGTCGCCGAAGAAAGGCTGCCTCTGTTCGTCGTGTAATCGACAGGGGTCGCGTATTTCCGAGTAATTCTGCCCGGCACCAGCACTCACCGATATCGCGAGCAAGCACCCATAAAACAATCCCTTTAACAGCGCGGCGGTACTACCACTCCCGGGATCGGTCACACCTCCCTGCCAGAGGTAGATCCGTAACGTTGCGCATGTTCATCAATCGATGCAAGGATGTTGTCGTGACGCATCGCTATGATATCCCGATAGTCATCATGGGTTATCACGTAGAAACCACCCTCACGAACGGCATCTACCACCTGTTCTCCTACCACACGGGGCGAAATACCGCTTGCAACGTCTGGCGCGGGCTGCTGGTGGTCAATTCCGGGATCATAAGCGTCGGGGCGCACTGCAAAAGACTGTGTAATGAGGTTGGTATTGACCAACCCCGGACATAACACCGATACACCCACCCCCTTGTCCGCCGTCTCCATCAGTAGCGCCTCAGACAGGCCGACAATGGCGAACTTGGTGGTGGTGTAGAGCCCCTCTGGCGGGCCAGAGATCAAGCCCCCCATCGAGGCCGTATTGACGATGTGCCCCTCCCCTTGCTCGAGCATTAAAGGCAGAAATGCTTTCACGCCATGAATAACGCCGTAGAGATTAACATCGATCAAGTACTGCCAATCCTTTATATCAGCGTCCGCCATCAAAGCGCCAATCCAGACCCCGGCGTTGTTGCACAGCAGGTGAACGCTGCCGAAATGTTGCAGGGCGAGATCGCGCAGCCCTTCTACAGACGCGAGGCTGGACACATCTACTCTACAGGCCAGTGCGCCGCCACCCAGATCTGCAGCCACCGAGCTTGCCTTACTTTCATCGATGTCTGCGACAACAACTTTCATACCGGCAGCCGCGACCGCTCTTGCGATCCCCTCTCCAATCCCCGAGCCTGCGCCGGTTACTACGGCGACCTTGCCCTCTAACTCTTGCATAGCGTTATCTCCAAAAATTGATCCTGCCCCCGCAAATTACTCAAGCCTGGCAGTCAATCATAACTTTTATTGCCTGCTCGGAATCGCGCGCCACCTCAAAAGCCTGCGTAACCTGCGACAGCGGAAAATGGTGTGTTACCAGCACTGTGGGATCAAAACGTCCGGACTGCAACATCTCGATTACCTGCGGAAATTCCACGTCATAGCCCATGGCCGAGATAATTGAAATTTCCTTGGCCAGCAGCATGATGAGGTCCAGCGTCGCTTTTTCCTTGTGCACGCCAGTTAGGCAGACGCGACTGCCTGGGCCACTCATCTCCACGATACGCTCAAACACGCTGCGCACCCCCGTTGCCTCGAAATACACGCTGCTACCTGGCATAGGCATACCAAAAAAACTGGAACTGCCGTGACATTCGATCAACTTCGAGGGCAGATCGGGATCGTTGGCAGACAACGCCACAGCGCCAAGAGCGCGCGCCGCCGTCAGGCGCGCCTCTGACAGGTCAATAACCACAATATTCTCGAGACCACGGTACTGCAGCACAAGCAATATGGAGAGGCCTATGGGGCCTGCGCCAAAGATGACCGCCTGGTCCTGCGCCCCTGCGGAAACCCTGTTAGCTCCATGCTGGGCGACAGAGAGGGGCTCCACCAGTGCGCCATAGGCATCCGGCAAGGTGTCGGGTAGATGCAGCAGGCTATCCGGAGACTGGGCCACGCCACGCACCAGGAGCGAGGGTGAAAACCCGCCCTCGCTGCCGCCATTGCCAATATTATTATTGTGGACCAGAGGCTGGACGACCACTCTTTGACCCGGAAAAACATCCGCTACATTGACACCCACGTCACTGACAAGACCCCACAGCTCATGGCCAATCGGAGTGGGTTGATCTCCTCGCAGGCCTCCCATGGACAAGAAACCGAGATCAGAACCACAAATACCACACTGCTTCACCTCTACCACCACGTCATCATCACCGCAAACTGGGGCAGGCAGCTGATCCAATCGCAAGTCATTCACGCCGTGAATCTGTAATTGCGGAATAGTCGATGTCATCCGATGTCACTCCGTAAGCATTCAACAAAGACCATAGGACTGCCCCCGGGCCAGGTCAACCGTGGTGGCCGGTATATTGAACCGCTCCAAATCAATTCATTGCGAGACTGGTTGCACGCAACGGGCTTTGCGACACTGAGGCACTAGCGAAGAGAGCACAGGGCATGGCCAAAAGAAATCCGGATAAGGTAGTAGACTGGCTGGTAGCCGGTGCCGGAGCGGCCGGCATGACCAGTGCGGTTGTTGCACATCAACTGGGCGGCTCCGTATTGGTCGTAGAGAAAGAATCCCTTTACGGAGGAACCACTGCCAAATCGGGTGGTGTGGCCTGGATACCCGCTAATCATCGTCAGGCCGAGGTGCAGGTGCAGGACAGCGCTGAGGAGAGTTATGCCTATTTAAAGTCGCTAATTGGCGATAGTGTCAGCCCTTCTCGTCTTCGCGCCTATGCGGAGAGAGCGAGCGAAATGCTGCAATTCATGATGCAGCACAGTCATGTGGATTACTCTGCCTTGCCCCACTACATGGACTACTATGAAACCAAGCCTGGTTATAAATCAGGTGGACGCTCCATGGACAATGCCCCGTTCCAGCTGCGTCGTCTTGGAGCAGAGGCCGATACGATCAGGTTGGGGCACTACGATGGTTTGCTATTGCCCTTTAATGTCACCGTCGAGGAAGGCCAGCGTCTTCAAGCCATGGATGCGGGGGCCTATTTACTGGGCCTGCGCCTATTGCTTCGCTACATCACCGACATCCCGGGCCGCCTCAGGCGCCAGCGGGACAACCGTCTCACTCTGGGCCCGGCACTGGTCGCCAGCTTGCGGCTCTCGCTGAAGGATCGCGCTATTCCGCTGTGGCTGGATACGCCGATTGACGAGCTGGTACTGGATGGCGAGAACGTCTGCGGCGCAATCGTCAAACGCGAGGGAGAGTCACTGTATGTAGAAGCACGGCATGGTGTTTTACTCGGCACCGGCGGCTTTTCCCACAACGCTGCCATGCGTCAGCGGTTTCAGCAGGCACCCATCGGCAGCGACTGGACCGCAGCAGCGCCTGGAGCGACCGGCGATGCAGTGACCCTCGGCGAAAGCATCGGTGCTGACCTCGGTTTCATGGGCTCAGCCTGGTGGTCCCCCAGTTACAGAATTCCCGATGGTCGCGTGCTGGCCTTGATCTCCGGCAAGTCCAACCCAGGTTCGCTGATCGTCAACCAGCAGGGCAAGCGTTTTGCTAATGAAGCCCAGCCCTATGAAGATTTCGTCAAAGCGCAATACGCCAGCGAGCAGCGAGGCGAAGGCGCTGTGCCCTGCTACCTTATTTTTGATGCGACTTACAGAAGCAAGTACGCAGTAGGACACATCAAACCGGGGAAAGTTGAGCATGACGCTCGGCTCTCGCCGGATAATTTCGAATCTGGTTTACTGACCCGCGCCGACAGTATGGCGCAGCTGGCGGGGAAGCTGGGGATTAACGCCGCCAACCTCGACGCGACCGTCAAGCACTTCAATTATCACGCTCGTGCTGGTGACGATCCTGAATTCAAACGGGGTGCCACCCTCCATGACCGCTACTACGCTGATCCCTCTGTAAAGCCAAACCCCTCTCTGGCGCCACTGGATAAACCGCCTTTCTACGCATTGCGCTGTGAACCAGGCGACCTGGACACCAAAGGTGGCCTGCTATGTGATGAATATGCGCGCGTGCTGCGCAGAGATGGTTCGGTGATCAAGGGGCTTTACGCCGCGGGTAACGCCAGCGCCGCGGCAATGGGAGACACTTATCCTGGCGCTGGCGCCACCATTGGCTCGGCCATGACATTTGCCTACATCGCCGCACAGCATGCACTTGGCGATTAACGCGCCAGAAGAGGAAACACGCTTGAATGAATTAAAATACGCATACCTCACTCCCGGACACTATGCCCGTGGCTGGCATATAGTCCTGTTCTCCCAGGAATTGGCCGTAGGGGAAGTCAAGAGGCTGCATTATTTTGACCGGGACCTTGTGGCGTACCGTGGGGAGTCGGGCAACGCCGCGATTCTAGACGCACACTGCCCTCACCTTGGCGCCCACCTCGGCAGCGGCGAAGGACGCGTAACAGGCAATAACATCGCCTGTCCGTTCCACGGCTGGACTTTTGACCCACAGGGCCACTGCGTCGACATTCCCTATGCGAACAAGATACCCGACAAGGCCGTAACGGCCCTGAGGGGCTGGCCCGTACAGGAAAAAAGCGGTTTCATCGCCATGTGGTTTGGAGAGCCCGGAGAAGCGCCGGAAGACTACCTTCCCGACATCATGGAATGGGGCGAGGAAGGGGAAGGCTGGGGCGATTGGGCATTCTATCGCTCACGCATTCAAGCCAAGCCCTGCGATATTATTGAAAATATTGTCGATATCGCACATTTTCCGCATGTGCACGGCGGGAAAGTCCGCTCCTGGGAAAATAAGTTCACTGAGCGGAGCGTTACGCAGCTCTCGACAATAGAGCAAAATGCCAATGCAAAAATGATAATCCCACCCGGGGTGACGCTTGACCTTGCGGATGCTCGTAAAGACGCCGGTGCAGACGCCAATGCCTGGGGTGACGCAACTTATCACGGTCCATCGATCATGTATTACTACACCGAGTCACGCAGCCCAGACATTAAATTCAAGAGCTGGTGGGTGAATTGCCATACCGCAGTAAATGATAACGAGGTGGACCTTTGCTCTGCCGTGATCGTTAGCAGCCTGGACGAAAAACCTTTGCCTGCGGATTTCGCAGAACACTACCCGCAAATGGCTCATGTCGCCTTCGAGCAGGACGTAGAAATATGGAGGGACAAAGTCTACCGCGATGAGCCTATTCTCTGCGACGGGGACGGCCCGATCAACAAGCTGAGAAAGTGGTACGAGCAGTTCTACTTACCACGATAAGTCCTACTCACGATCCGATAGTCTGGTGAGGTTTGAACAGTGACGTTTGCGCACCGTGCGTTAACACCGGTATCGATCGAACAGGATACTGCCCGGAACGACTGACAAGCGCCAGAAAGCCCTTACGGGAAAGCCATCAAATGCCAGTGCGGGAGGACTGTCGGGGAAACAGGGTGTCTCGCGCTCCCGGATTCAGGAAGCAGCGCTCTTGGCGTTGTTACCAAGCTTTATATTCTTTTTCGCGGCGAGACTGGGCTGCCCGCTAATACCAGCCTGAATAACATCAATCTTATTGCCCGATTTCAGGAAGGCTCGAGTTTGCGCCTCTATGGATTCAGAGGTCTCCACGGCCGCCGGCTGTTTTTTCTTGGCGGGTGCCCTGGTGGGTTTGCGTGCCATTTTCAGTCCTTATTTGTGAACAGCTCTCAATTTTAACACAAAAATGGCCTTAAATCATGGCTAAACGGGGTAAACAGGGCTAAAGCACCACTAACGGTTTCGGTACTGCGGCTGTCGCTTCTCAAAAAAAGACAGCGCAGCCTCCCCGGCGTCTTGTGTCAGGGCCAACAGGGACTGATGACGATCCTCCATTGCCATCGCCGCATCCAGGCTGGGAGCATCCACACTGAAATTGAGCGCCTCCTTGGTGAGACGCAGGCCCATCGGCGCCGTGAGCAACATGTCCTCGGCCAACAAGTGCGCTGCCGCTTCAAGCCCATCCCGCGGCACGACGTCTGAGACCAAACTGACCGCCAGAGCACGAGGTGCATGTATAAAACGTCCCGTCATTAGCAGTTCGGACGCGACCGAAGCACCAACCAGGCGGGGCAAAAAATAACTGCTGCCCATATCACATCCAGTCAGGCCGATCTTGATATAGGCGGCGTTCATTCTCGCATCCTCCGCGGCAATGCGAACATCGGACGCCAGTGCCAGGCTGAACCCTCCACCGCAGGCAGCTCCCTGGACTAAACTAATGATCGGCTGGGGACACTTGCGCATCGCCAAATAGATACGGGCAATCTCCCTCTGTACCGCCCAGATACTGTGTGGTGAACGCTCCATAGCTTCGAAGGCACCCTCGCCCATATCCAACCCTACGCAGAAATGTTTGCCTTTGGCTCTAAGCACCACAATCCGTATTTCCTCACGCTGCCGCAATCCCTCGAAATACGACACCAGCGCGGCAACCAGTTCCTCGTTCAAGGCGTTACCCGTATCCGGCCGATTGAGGGTTACCCACTCGACCTCGCCTCGCTGCTCCACATCCAGTACCCGATGCTCCAAAATCAGTGTTCCTCCATCTTATGAGGCTGCGCTCAGCTCTCCAGCCTCATGATACTATCGGTCTACTGTCTCATTGGACAGCGGTTGTGCTTGGAAAAATCATCCCGTATGTTCAGCCTGATGTCCACCAGCACCCGAGGAACTATGTTTTGAGCACAAAAAAACAGGGCTGGGAAATCCTGGTCTCCGAGTTACGCGAGCGCACCTCTGCTGCGGAGAGCATGGGCGGGAATCAAAAGCTAGGCACGCAACAGGATAAGGGGCGATTGAACGCCCGACAACGCATCACCGCTCTGCTCGATCACGACAGTTTTAGTGAGTATGGTGCGCTGGCCGGAGGAAATCACCCCGGAGGCCAAACTCCACTCGCAGGAGACGGATTGGTTGGCGGCATCGGCCGCATTCAAGGACGCAGCGTTATATTATTCGCTGAGGACTTCACCGTTAAAGGCGGCTCGATAGGCCACCCCAATGCCGCTAAACGCGCCAGACTTGTGCGCCTGGCACTGGAGCAAAAACTGCCGCTGATCGTCATGCTCGACGGAGCCGGGGAGCGTGCAGACAATCAGAGCGAGCGCTACCCAAATAGCCCGAATGATCTACAGCTGGTGGCTGATCTAAAAGGGCAGGTACCCATTGTCGCAATGGTGCTGGGCACTTCTGCAGGTCACGGCGCGCTCGCCGGCATGTTTGCAGACCTGATCATAATGCGACGGGGCACAAGCCTTTTTTCTGCAGGCCCTCCACTCGTCAAGGCGGCTCTGGGCATCGACACTAGCCCGACAGCACTGGGCGATGCACGAATGCACACTCAGGAGAGCGGCCTCGCGCACAATCTGGGTGTTACAGAAGAGGAATGTTTTGCTATGACTCGGCATTTTCTCTCCCTCCTGCCTGCCCGTGCCGGTGCGACCCTGCCGGTGTCAGCGAACTCCCCCGCCGCCGCTCGCCGGACGTTAAAAAATCTCGAGGAAATCATTCCACCACAGCCAAATATCGCCTACGACATGCGCGAGGTGGTACGCGAAGTAAGTGACAGCCAGAGCCTGTTTGAGCTGCAACCAGATTTTGGCAGTAGCATCATCACCGCACTTGCGCGTATAGGCGGCGTCCCCTGTATGTTGATCGCCAATCAGCCCTCCGTGCAAGCAGGAGCCATTACGCGCGAGGCAGCGGAAAAAGCAACTCATTTTATCGAGGTAGCGAACAGCTTCGGTTTGCCGCTCGTTAGTCTACTGGACAATCCTGGTGTAATGCCAGGCCCCGAGGCAGAAAAGGCGGGTACACTCAAAGGTGCGGCGCAGATGTTCATGGCTCAGCGCCGTTACCGAGGGCTCAAGGTTGTCGCCACACTGCGAAAAGCGTTCGGGTTTGGCAGCTCCGTTATGGGCATGAACCCCTGGGATCAGCAGATTGTCAGTCTCGCCTTGCCTTGCGTGAGTCTGGGAGGCATTCCCGCTATTGGAGGTGCGACTGCAGCAAACGCAAGTGATGAAGAAACCGCTGGGATGCAATCGATACAATCCGGTGCCTGGGTGCCTGCGGACGCGATGGCGTTCGACAAGGTGATTGAACCCGGTGAACTGCGCAATGAGATCATCACTGCTCTGCAACTGAAAGTCGACCGATGAAGCATTTTTTTGAGGCCGCTTAGTGACAGTTCTCGCCTATCGTGACACTATGTCGGCTGTTATACATCGCACCTGGAAACCACGTGATCTCAAAAATAAAAATCGCAGTCATGCATTGCGGGAATTTTCGCCTACCTCGCAAGTACCATGGCAACCGCCTCGGTAGTCACCGTTGAAAACTACGAGTACCCCATATCCGACCGCTTCGTAGCAACAGTGGTGGGCACACCCATCGAATACGAAGCCAAACTGCCATCAATACCTTTCGAGCAACGCAGCATAGACATATTTCCTGACCGGAAAACACCAGATGTCTTTTTTTATGGCAAAGAACTGCTCTACTCAGTCGCTTTGCAGGACAACGAATCACCTCTAATATTTTTGA
>CAJQQW010000175.1 GCA_905480565.1 uncultured Halioglobus sp.
CCTGATTCCTCTTCCCGTAGTAGTGCCAGACGAATCGTTTCTTTTATGCCGGGGGTGACCAAAGCTCACTGCCTTTTGAGCGCGATAATGCTGGGAGACTCTTTTCAGGCTAGACCATTTCGGGCATTTTGCTAGCAGCCCGATCCATGAAGTGCCAGTGCAAACGGGCGAAAACTTGAGCGAAATCAGGCGTGAATATTGAATATCCGACAAAGCCTTTAACTCTGTAGGATTCGCGCCGGAGTTCCGCTATAATCCGCGCGGTTTTTGACGTCAGGCCGCATTTGAAATGAGGCTGCGTCCGCAGCAGGCATGTTTATTTGCCCCGAGTGGCCTGCTCCCAATCGATCGCGAGAGTGCCATGGTTGAGAATCGGGGCTTGTCTGGGAATACAGTTTTTCTGAATGGAGACACGGGAAATGGGTTTTAAAGCAAAGCGGCTTTTACAGCTCGCGCTTGCGCCTGTGCTGTTGCTGATGGGCGTCATTGCCTCTGCAGCCGACGGTGGGTTGAGCAGTATCAATATGTCACCCGGAGTTACCGAGGTCGGGCGGCAAATCTACGACCTGCATATGATTATTCTTGGTATTTGCGTCGTGATCGGCGTCTTGGTATTTGGGGTGATGTTCTATTCGATCATCTATCACCGGAAGTCCCGGGGCGTTACACCTGCGACTTTCCATGAGAGTACCAAAGTCGAGATAGCCTGGACCATCGTGCCCTTTATTATTCTGATTGCGATGGCGGTGCCTGCCACCACGACCCTGCTCGATATTTACGACAATGATGAGGCCCAGCTGAATGTCATCGTCAAAGGGTATCAGTGGAAGTGGAAGTATGAATACATCAACGAAGAGGGCGATAACGTGGCCTTCTTCAGTAACCTGCGCACTCCGCAGGCGGAAATATACAACACCGAGGCCAAGGGTGAAAACTACCTCCTGGAGGTGGACGAGCCACTTGTTCTGCCTGCGAATACCAAGATTCGCTTCCTTGTGACAGCGAATGATGTAATTCACTCCTGGTGGGTGCCTCAGCTTGCGGTGAAAAGGGACGCTATTCCTGGCTTTATCAACGAAATATCAACCCGCACTGCAGAGGAGGGCGTTTATCGTGGTCAATGCGCCGAGCTTTGCGGCAAGGACCATGGCTTTATGCCCATTGTGGTGAACGTGGTCAGCAAAGAGGAATACGCCCAGTGGTTTGCGAACAAACAGGCGGAAGCAAAAGAGGTCAACGACCTAATGGCTCAAACCTTTGTCATGGATGACCTGATGACCCGCGGAAAGTCGGTGTATGAGCGCAATTGTCTTGCCTGTCATGGAGCCAATGGTGAGGGTGGTGTCGGCACGCCAATTGCAGGCAGCGCCATTGCCACAGGGGATGTTAGTGGGCATCTGGATATCGGCATCAATGGCGTTCCGGGTACCGCGATGCAGGCCTTCGGCGGCCAGCTGAATGATGTCGATATGGCGGCGGTGATTACCTATCAGCGCAACGCCTTCGGCAACAACATGGGCGATCTTATTCAGCCCATTGACGTTTACAACCACAAGAAAGGCCAATAGGAGGATTTAACGATGGGCGATCATCATCACGGTCCTGCCAAGGGCTTCGGAAGGTGGCTGTTTACCACCAATCACAAAGACATCGGAACCATGTACCTATGGTTCTCGTTCGCGATGTTCATTCTGGGCGGCTTTTTCGCCATGGTTATCCGGGCAGAACTATTCCAGCCCGGTATGCAGTTGATAGATCCCGCCTTCTTCAACCAGATGACTACGCTCCACGGGCTCATAATGGTATTCGGTGCGATCATGCCCTCCTTCGTTGGATTGGCTAACTGGCTGATCCCAATGATGATTGGCGCACCGGACATGGCGTTGCCGCGCATGAACAACTGGAGCTTCTGGATTCTTCCTCCAACGTTCCTGCTGTTGGCATCGACGCTCTTCATGGAAGGTGGTGCGCCGGCCTTTGGCTGGACGTTCTACGCGCCTCTCTCGACGACCTATGCGCCGCCGTCGGTTACCTTCTTCATCTTTTCGGTCCACGTTTTGGGACTGTCTTCCATCATGGGCTCGATTAATATCATTGCTACCGTGATGAACATGCGCGCGCCCGGAATGACGTATATGAAAATGCCACTGTTCGTCTGGACCTGGCTGATCACTGCGTTCTTGCTGGTTGCTGTTATGCCGGTATTGGCCGGAGCCGTCACCATGATGCTCATGGATATTCACTTCGGCACCAGTTTCTTCTCGGCAGCCGGAGGGGGCGACCCCGTGTTGTTCCAGCACGTGTTCTGGTTCTTTGGCCACCCAGAGGTTTATATCATCATCCTGCCGGCATTCGGCGTGGTGTCCCAGATCATTCCTGCGTTTTCTCGCAAGCCGCTTTTTGGCTATGACTCGATGGTCTACGCTACAGCATCGATTGCGTTTCTGTCCTTCATTGTGTGGGCACATCACATGTACACGGTCGGTATGCCCGTCGCCGGTGAGCTGTTCTTCATGTATGCCACCATGTTGATTGCGGTGCCCACCGGGGTGAAGGTATTCAACTGGATCTCCACGATGTGGCGCGGCGCCATGACGTTTGAGACTCCGATGCTATTCAGCATAGGCTTCCTGGTGCTGTTTACTCTGGGCGGCTTTACCGGACTGATGTTGTCTATCGCGCCGGCAGATTTTCAGTACCATGATTCCTATTTTGTTGTCGCCCACTTCCACTACGTGATGGTCGCAGGGGCGGTTTTCAGTATGACGGCGGCTATCTATTTTTGGCTGCCCAAGTGGTGTGGCCGCATGTACAACGAGACGATGGGCAAGACCCATTTCTGGATTTCGTTTATCGGCTTTAACCTGACGTTCTTTCCGCAGCACTTCGTCGGGCTTGCAGGCATGCCCCGCCGAATCCCGGATTACGCATTGCAGTTCGCGGACTTCAATATGATGTCGTCGATCGGCGCGTTCATCTACGGCGCATCGCAGATTTTGTTTCTGTATAACGTGATTGCGACGATTGTAGCGGGGGAGCCGACTTCGGAAGAGAAGGTCTGGGATGGCGCTGAAGGATTGGAATGGACTTTGCCTACACCGGCGCCCTACCACACCTTTGAAACGCCGCCCGCGGTGAAATAAGGCCCACTATGTTCAAACTGAGTGACAATCCAAGTATCGATACTGCGACCAAGCTGGTGGGTCTGGCGGTAGTGATGTTTGCGTTTGTGTTTGTTGTCATGGTGCCTTTATATGACGTGCTCTGCGATGCCCTCGGCATCAACGGCAAGACAGGGGCTGAAGCTTACACATCTGTTCCTGCAGCAGTGGATGAAAGCAGAGTCGTAACGGTGCAGTTTATTGCCACTAATAACGAGGGTATGCCTTGGGGTTTTTCGCCTTCGACAAGCACCATGAAGGTCAATCCTGGTGCAGTTAACGACACGGTATTCCTGGCCAGGAATCCGCTGCCATTCGCGATGGTGGCGCAAGCGATCCCCAGCGTATCGCCCGCGCGGGCCGCTGCTTACTTCCACAAAACAGAGTGTTTTTGCTTTAACCGGCAGCCATTGGATGGGGGTGACTCCGCAGAGCTGCCACTGCAGTTTATTGTTGACCAGGATCTGCCGCGGGATATTGGAACAATCACCCTGTCCTATACAATTTTTGATGTGACAGAGAGGGCGGCTGGCGATCTGGCCAGTCGTTAACGCGCAGGGCCAGCCGCCCGCGCTAGAGAAACGGAGAAAAAAATGACGAGTCAGGCTTCCACAGAGTACGAAAAGTATTACGTACCCGAGAAGAGCAGGTTGGCAATTTGTGCAACGGCCGGACTTATTCTTAGCATTTTTGGTGCCGCCAGTATCATGAATGATATGACATTTGGTGACCCTGAGGAGAGCACGTACTCCTGGTCTATCTTTCTGGTTGGACTGTTCTTTTTTATGGCGACGTTGTTTTCGTGGTTCAAGATAGCCATCGATGAAAACATCGCAGGCCTGAACAGCGCCCAGCTGAAGAAGTCCTACGTGCTTGGGATGTTCTGGTTTATTTTTTCTGAGGTCATGTTCTTTTTCGTCTTTTTTGCCACGTTATATTATGTTCGCTCACTTGTTGGCCCCTGGCTAGCGGGAGATGGTGAGGGTGGCAGAATGAACTACCTGCTGTGGGAGGGCTTTGAGTATGCCTGGCCCATGATGGAAACCCCTCAGGAGGCCGTGGGCGGCGCAGCGGTGCAACCCATCGCCAATAATGGCGCCTTTACCAGTGCACATACCAGCATGGCGTTTGCCGACGCTCACGCCTGGTACGCGTGGCTGCCCATGTGGAATACTGCCGTGCTGCTGACGTCCAGCCTCACCTGCCACTTCGCCCATACAAATATTCTCAAAGGTGACAGGTCCAAGTTTAATCGATGGCTCGGCATCACCGTAGCATTGGGCATGTTCTTCCTTTACTTGCAGTTCATGGAATACTACGAAGCGTATGAGCTCTTTGGCCTGACTCTCAATTCGGGCATCTATGGTTCGACATTCTTTATGTTGACTGGATTCCATGGTTTCCATGTATTTATGGGAATGACAATGCTGCTGATACAGCTGCTGCGGTCGGTTATTGGAAAACAATTCACTGCAGAGGATCATTTTGGTTTCGAAGCCTCCAGCTGGTACTGGCACTTTGTGGACGTGGTCTGGGTCTTTCTGTTCCTGTTCGTCTACATCCTATAGAGGCGCGCGTCGTAGGGCGCGATGCCCCGCATAGAGCGGCGAGTCAACGTGTTTGTACTGCTTGGTACAGGTTGCGGGATTCGCCGTTTTTGTCTCGGGAAATAAAGCCGGCCGCTGCGAATTATGGCTCAGGGAGAGGAAATGCGCTCCTCTTTGATCCGCAGGAGCACAGGTTCGAATTAGTCTTGTTCCAGCGACTCTTGACCCGCAGGCACAGGACCGCCATCCCAGGGGTTGCGGTGTCCGATTTGCCCGCTGGCGACACCGTAGATGATCAGGCCGAGCAGGCAGATAGCCAGAGAAATGCGTGCGGCCAGTGAATGGAAGGTACGACGCTTTGTTTTTTCACCTTGATCGATCATCAGATAGTAAAATCCACTACCGAGGCTGGCGATTAAAGCTATCATGAACACAACTATCGCGAATTTAAGCAATGAACTTCTCCTGCAAAAGTAGCAGACAGTATAAACCAGTTGGGTCGGCTGACACCCGCTTCCCAGTAAGGAGCCCTTTATGAGTACTGGCTTCCGATTTGAACCGGAGTGGCGTCTTACGCTGTTTGCCCTGGTGATGGTTCCCTTGCTGGCAGGGTTAGGTTTTTGGCAGCTGTCCCGTGCCGATGAAAAAGCAGGCTTGCGCGATGCCTTTGACGCACAGCAGGCGCTGGCTCCAGCACGTCTGGCGGACCTGGCGAATGCGCCGAGAGAAGACCTCGCTTATCTGCCCGTGCGGCTCACGGGCCACTTCCGGGGGAAAGAGTACTTCCTGCTTGACAACAAAATGCAGCACGGTCGTTACGGCAACGAGGTTGTAGGTGTGTTTGAGCTGGAGGACGGCATGTTGGCTCTGGTAAACCGAGGCTGGATCGCGGCAGATCCAGCGCGCCGCAGTTTGCCCGACGTTCCAGACGTCTCCGGCCAAGTGACGATCCGCGGTTTAGTCTACCTCGCCCCGGGTAAGCCCTATCTGCTGGCTGAACAAAAATTTTCCCAGGGTTGGCCGCGACGAGTGCAGGCATTGGAGATGGATAAACTATCCTTGTTGCTTGCAGACGAAAAGGGAAGCGTGCTTTTTCCCTATCCTGTGCGCATCGATGCGGGCCAGCCAGGTGCTCTCTCGGTGGAATGGAAGGTCGTGAACGCTGGCCCTGCGAAACATGTCGGATACGCTGTGCAGTGGTTTGCTATGTCGTTTGTACTTGCACTATTGTACTTTTTTCGTAGCAGCAACCTGCGGCAGTGGTTGAGTCAGAGAGGGAGTGCATAAGCCGGTGGAACAGACCAATCAGGGGCGCATGGTCCTGTTGTTGATAGCGGGTATTCCCTTGACGATGATACTCGCTGCGACCTGGCTATGGTTTTTCGTCGCCCGGGGCGAGCTTGATATTGTTGGCGCGCTGGGTACGGCCAATCGTGGAGAGCTCATACAACCCCCGCGTCAGCTGCAGGATGCTAATATTCGTGAGCTGTCCGGCCAGAAATTTGCCTTTTCAGATCTCGAGCCGCGCTGGTCTATGTTAATTCCGGGAACAGACGGGCGCTGTGATTCAGACTGTGAAAAAAGCCTGTACGAAACGCGACAGATACGCGTCGCGATAGGAAAAGATGTGAATCGTCTGCGCAGGATTTATATCAGTGACACCGACAGCGAAAACACGCAGCTTGCTGTAACGGCCCTGAGCGACGGACGCGCTGCGCCGAACAGTTTCACTGACTATCTGGAGGTTGAGCACGATAGTCTTAAAGTGCTTTTGCTGTCCAAAGAAGAGCAGCGTGTGTTGTTTCCGGAACAGAACGTAGACCCGACGACCTGGTACCTTGTCGACCCGGCGGGTTGGGTTATGATGGCCTACAACAATCAGGTTCCCTATAAAGACGTTATTGCGGACCTAAAATTTCTGCTCAAGAACTCCGGTGGTTAAGGGAACATGACGGAGCTACAGCACACAGAAACAGCTGGTTGGCGGGACTACAAGGAGCTGACGAAGCCCAATGTCGTTCTGCTGATGATCCTTACCTCTGCGATCGGTATGTTCATGGCGGTACCCGGTATGGTGCCGATGCACGTGCTGATACTGGGAAATCTCGGTATTGCTCTGTGTGCAGGCGCGGCGGCAGCGGTCAATCACCTCATTGATCAGCGGGTCGATCAGAAAATGGCCCGCACCCATAATCGCCCAATGGCTCGTGGCCGTGTCAGCAACTTGCAGGCGTCCCTGTTTGCTCTCGTACTGGGCACGCTGGGAATGGCGATCCTCATTCTCTGGATTAACCCACTCACCGCCTGGCTCACCCTGGCCTCGTTGGTGGGTTATGCCTTTGTCTATACATTATTCCTCAAGCGGGCAACGCCTCAGAATATTGTCATCGGTGGCCTTGCTGGAGCAGCTCCCCCCCTGTTGGGTTGGACGGCAGTAACCGACCATATTCATGGACATGCATTATTGCTGGTGCTGATTATTTTCGCGTGGACGCCACCACATTTCTGGGCACTGGCTATTCACCGCAGGGAGGAGTATGCGGCCGTTGAGATTCCAATGTTGCCGGTGACCCACGGTGTGGCTTTCACCAAGTTACATATTCTCCTGTATACGATTCTTATGTTCCTGATTACATTGTTGCCCTATGCGACGCGCATGAGCGGTCCACTATACCTACTGGGGGCGGTGGTGCTCGGTCTCGGGTTTCTTTACTGGGCGATCGCGCTGATGCGTGGCAAGAACCCTAACGCACCGATGCAGACGTTCAAGTACTCCATCATTTATTTGATGGCGCTATTTGTGATCATGCTTCTTGACCACTACCTGTTTCCGGTGACGACATTATGAGCCAGCGTAGCAATATACGACTGACGGTGCTCATTCTGCTCGGCGTAATGATTTTGTTCGTTGGCGGATTTGTTTTGCGCGTTACGCTGCCCCAGGAAATGTCTGCTAGCGAGCTGAAATCGAACGGACTTTATCTGCACGATACGCCCAGAAGCCTGGAGCAGTTCCAGCTGGTGAATCAGAAGGGCGAGGCATTTACTCCAGGGAGCTTGCAAGGGCGTTGGAGTCTGCTGTTTTTTGGTTTCACCTACTGTCCGGATGTCTGCCCTACCACGATGGCTTTTCTCGACAACTTTGTTGCGGGTCTCGACGAGGACGAGCGGCTGGATACGCAGGTCGTTATGGTGTCAGTGGACCCCGCTCGGGACACAGTGGAGCAACTGGCGCAATACGTGCCGTTCTTTAATCCAACATTTATAGGGGTGACGGGTGAATTCCTCGATATTCACCGTTTTGCGACAGCGTTGAATACGCCATTCCGGAAGGTGGTAGGGAGCGGAGATGATTATCAGGTGGATCATAGCGCCAACGTTGTGCTGATAAATCCCAAGGGGGACTACCATGGCTTTTTCAAGGCGCCCCTCGATCGTGAAAAAATGATGAAGACCTATCGTGCCGCGAGGGCTGGTTGGAAGCACTAGCCCTTGTGTACTATGCAGGGCTACTAACGCCTGCTTGGTAGAAGGCCCTCACGCCCCGAATAAAGGTAAGTTGCACTATGGATTCCGCCGCTGCTCCCCTCGTCCTGGTTGATGGCTCCTCCTATGTCTACCGGGCTTTTCATGCATTGCCAATGCTCACCACATCCTCGGGTCAGAATACGGGTGCGGTTAGAGGCGTGACCAGTATGTTGCGCCGCCTTTTGGCAGACTACCCCGGCAGCCCGGTGGCTGTAGTATTTGATGCCAAAGGCAAGACCTTCAGAGACGATATCTACCCGGAGTACAAAGCCAACCGCCCACCCATGCCGGACGAGTTGCGTGAGCAGATTGAACCCATCCATGAAATCGTCAAGGCGATGGGTTTGCCTTACATTTGCGAGCCGGGCGTAGAAGCAGATGACGTTATAGGAACATTGTCCCGTGAGGCCAGCAGAAAAGGGCTTGCAGTCGTAATCTCTACGGGCGATAAGGACATGGCCCAGTTGGTGGACCCTCATACTACCTTGGTCAACACCATGACCCAGACCGTCATGGATGAGGCCGGTGTGCAGGAAAAGTTTGGTATACCGCCGTCGCTGATCATCGACTTTTTAGCCCTGATGGGCGACAAGGTGGACAATATCCCCGGAGTGCCAGGCGTGGGGGAAAAAACCGCGTTGGGTTTATTGCAGGGTTTGGGTAGCCTTGATGATATATACAACAATCTCGACAAGGTGGCGGCACTTTCATTTCGTGGCGCCAAGACGATGGGCGCCAAGCTTGAAAAAGAGAAAGATAACGCTGACCTGTCTTACCAGCTGGCTACGATAAAAACCGATGTCCCCCTCGAGCTCAAACTGGAACAGCTGGAGAACCAAACGCCCAATCGCGAAGCCCTGGTTAAGTGGTTTACCAAACTGGAGTTTCGCTCCTGGCTGGATGAGCTGCTTGACGATAGCGAAACACCCCCGATAACCGTCGAGAAACCCGCCGCTGTTGATTACGATATCGTTACAGACCAGTCAGCGTTCGATGGCTGGCTGAAGGCGCTAAAGGAATCAGAACTCTTTGCCTTCGATACGGAAACAACCAGTCTGAATTACATGGATGCGCGAATCGTCGGGGTCTCCTTTGCAATAGAGCCAGGCCGCGCGGCTTATGTTCCGCTGGCGCACGATTATCTCGATGCTCCGCTGCAGTTGTCGCGTGACGATGTACTTGCTGCCTTGAAGCCTCTGCTCGAGGACGATAACGCGGCCAAGGTTGGACAGAATCTTAAATACGATGCCAGTGTGCTCGCTAACCACGGTATTACCCTGCGCGGCATCCGTTTTGACACCATGCTCGAATCCTATGTGCTTGATTCAACCGCCACCCGACATGATATGAACAGTCTTGCCCTAAAGTATTTGGGGCAGAAAACAATTCATTTCGAGGATGTTGCAGGTAAAGGGGCCAAGCAACTTTCCTTTAATGAGGTCCGGCTTGAAGAAGCGGGTCCCTATGCCGCAGAAGACGCCGATATTACCTTGCGGCTCCATGATCACCTTTGGCCCAAGCTCCAGGAGCAGGGCGATTTGAAGAATGTACTGGTCGACCTTGAGGTGCCGCTGGTTCCGGTGCTGTCGCGCATTGAACGAGAGGGAGCTTTGGTCTCGCGCGACCTGTTGCAAAAACAAAGTGTCGAACTGGGGGAGCGTTTAAAGGAGCTGGAGTCTCAGGCATATGATCTCGCGGGCCAGGCGTTTAATCTGGGTTCACCTAAACAGTTGGGCGAGATTCTATTTCAAAAGTTGGAACTGCCAGTAATCAAGAAAACACCAAAAGGCGCGCCCTCGACGGCTGAAGACGTGCTCGCTGAGCTGGCCCTGGACTACCCGCTGCCAAAGCTGTTACTGGAGTATCGCAGCCTGAGTAAACTAAAATCTACGTACACTGACAAACTTCCCCAAATGCTTAACAGCATTACTGGTCGAGTCCACACCTCTTACCATCAAGCGGTTACGGCGACAGGGCGGCTGTCTTCTTCTGACCCTAACCTGCAGAATATTCCGATTCGGACCGGCGAGGGGCGCCGCATCCGACAAGCGTTTATCGCGCCACCCGGGCACAAGATTCTTGCGGCGGATTATTCACAAATTGAACTGCGGATCATGGCACACCTGTCCACAGATACCGGCTTATTGAATGCGTTCAAAGAGGGTCAGGACGTTCATGCGGCCACGGCTGCAGAAGTGTTTGAAGTGCCGCTGGCATCAGTGTCCGTGGACCAGCGCCGTAAAGCCAAGGCGATCAACTTTGGCCTGATTTACGGTATGTCGGCTTTTGGTCTCGCCAAGCAGTTACATCTTGGCCGAAACGAGGCGCAGGAATATATCGACCGCTATTTCGAGCGTTACCCTGGCGTGGCCGACTATATGGATCGCACCCGTGCTGTGGCCAAAGAGCAGGGTTATGTGCAAACACTGTTTGGTCGACGTTTGTATCTGCCGGAAATCAATGCGCGCAATAAAATGCGTGTCCAGGCCGCCGAGCGGACAGCGATCAACGCACCCATGCAAGGCACCGCTGCAGATATTATCAAGAGAGCCATGCTCTCTGTCGACGACTGGTTGCAGCAGGGCGATGTGGATGCTCGCATGATCATGCAGGTGCATGATGAGCTGGTGTTTGAGGTTGCCGAAGACGAGGTTGAACCAGTCAGCGATCGTATCTGTGCACTGATGTCAGGTGCCGCGGAGCTGGCGGTACCCCTGCTGGTGGAAGCGGGTGTGGGTGACAACTGGGATGAGGCACATTAGTCCGGTTGCCCCGAAACAGCAATCAGGAATCGATTAAATGGTACGTTGCCTGTAACGCGCGATGTTGTGTGTTATTCCGCGGCGCCAATAACGTCTGGGTCAGTTAGCGACTGCCGCTATCCAGATGGGATAACGGTTAGAGTAATTAGAGTCGAGCCGGGGGGTGTTGCTTGCGCTATGCGCCCCGGATATTTTGCGGAGCGCATAGCGTAGTGCAAAGAGACTAGAAATCTTTGCGGATCGTTAAACCCCAGGTGAGAGGCTCTGTGTAGTAAGCGATATAACGGCCGGTTTGCGCAGGGGCATCGGCTATGGTGCTTGTATACATCTCATCGGTCAGGTTGCGACCCCACAGAGTCAGTACGGTATCCCAGGGCTCATAGCGGACGCCTACGCGAGCATTAAGCAGCCCGAAAGAGTCATCGTATTTTTCCGGGTCGTTGTTGACGTCCGTCATGCGTTCGTCGGTCCAGGTATACTCTGCGTAGACAAAGCCTTCCAATGCATCGCTGAGGCGAAAATTCTGGTTGCCGGTGACTACCACGACATTTTCCGGGTTGCCGGAGAGGTCTCCTCCGCTGCGATCACAAGCTCCGGAAGGGCCGTCAGGGTTCGGGTTGCCCGGATCAGGCTGGCCTGTCTGCCAGGGCTGCCCTGTCCAGCATGGGCCATTCTCAAAATTCTCATACTCGCCGTGGTTATACGCGTAAGCCAGTGTCAACGTAGTTGAGTCGGTAGCCGCCCAGTTCAGATCGATTTCGCCGCCGTAGGTCTCTGCGGTGCCCGCGTTGCTGAGGACGAACCCG
>CAJQQW010000176.1 GCA_905480565.1 uncultured Halioglobus sp.
GGCCGAAACTCCGGGTAACACACCAACGTGCTTCGCAGCCGCCATCGCAGTGAGCCCATTTTCGACATTATGGTCTCCGCAGTACTGCCACCTTACCTCAGCGCTGTCGTCGGGGCCGGGGTGAACGCGGAAAGCCGAACCGTCCCCCTCCAGCAATTCCGCTCGCCAGTCTGCCCCGCTCGCGCCGCCGAGTCCGAAGGATACCGTGGGTGTCCAACACCCCGCAGCAAGGGTCTCGTCAATCGCGTTCACGCCGTGGCGATAAACGACCAGCCCGCCGCCCGGCACACAACGCAGTAAATGATGAAACTGACGCTGAATGGCCGCCAGGTCATCGAAGATATCGGCGTGGTCGAATTCCAGGTTATTAATACAGAGCGTCCGTGGCCGGTAGTGAACAAACTTGGAACGCTTGTCGAAAAAGGCCGTGTCGTACTCGTCCGCCTCCACGACGAAAAAATCCGATCCGCCCAGGCGCGCAGACAAGCCGAAGTTGCCGGGCACACCACCAATCAGAAACCCCGGTGACAGGCCTGCGTACTCCAGGATCCAGGCCAGCAGGCTACTCGTGGACGTCTTGCCATGGGTGCCCGATACCGCCAGCACCCACCTGCCCTGCAAAACATGCTCCGACAACCACTGGGGGCCAGACGTATAGGGTAAACCGACATTCAACAGATGCTCCACCAGCGGGTTGCCGCGGCTCATGGCATTGCCCACCACCACGCAATCCGGTGCAGGCTCAAGGTGCTCAGGATGGTAACCCTCCATCAGCTCGATACCCGCGGCTTGCAGCTGGGTGCTCATGGGTGGATAGACATTCGTGTCGGACCCGGTAACACGGTACCCGAGCTCCCTGGCAAGCAGGGCGATACCACCCATAAAGGTGCCGCAGATGCCGAGAATATGGATGTGCCCTTTCAACAACCGCTCCTTGAATTCAAGCCGGCATAGTAGCACGGGGCGGAGACTGCTGATATCAGCGCGCACCCCTCGCAGCGACTCTCGTTAGCCGCATGGCTTGGCCTTACCGCAACAGTCCACAAGCCTGCGCAATTGCCGTATGATCACCCTCCAGCTAACTGCCATGCCGACAACAGCAAAAAAACGCGCCGCACCCATCACAGGAAACTGCCCCATGCCTCGCAAGAACGCCTTTTATGCCCAGTCCGGCGGTGTCACAGCCGTTATTAACGCCTCCGCCTGCGGTGTTATTGAAACGGCACGAGCGCATCGCGCCGACATCGGTAAGGTCTATGCCGGGCGCAATGGCATCATAGGAGCCCTGCGGGAAGATCTGATCGACACCAGTAAGGAGAGTGCGGCAGCTATTCACGGCCTGTTGAGCACGCCTTCAGGCGCTTTCGGCTCCTGCCGCTACAAGCTGAAAAGCCTGGAGGAGAACCGCGCGGAATACGAGCGATTGATCGAGGTGTTCAAGGCGCACAATATCGGTTACTTTTTTTACAACGGCGGCGGCGACTCGGCTGATACCTGCCTCAAGATTTCACAACTGAGCGAAACGCTGGGCTACCCACTGCAAGCCATTCACGTACCCAAGACCATCGACAACGACCTGCCCCTGACAGATAACTGTCCAGGCTTTGGCTCTGTAGCCAAGTACGTCGCCATTTCCACCCGGGAGGCTGCATTGGATGTAGCCTCCATGTGCGAAACCTCTACCAAGGTGTTCATCCTCGAGGTGATGGGCCGCCACGCGGGGTGGATTGCCGGTGCCGCAGGACTGGCAGCAGAAGAGGAAGGGGACGCACCCCATATCATTCTTTTCCCCGAAATTGCCTTTAATCACAAGAAGTTCATGGCGCGGGTGCAGCGTACCGTGAAGCGCTTCGGCTATTGCGTCATCGTGGCCTCTGAGGGAGCACAGTACAAAGACGGTACATTTTTATCGGAATCCGGCGTCAAAGACGCCTTCGGCCACAGCCAGCTGGGCGGTCTCGCGCCTCTGCTGGCCGGCATGATCAAGGACGAGCTGGGATACAAATACCACTGGGCCGTAGCCGATTATCTGCAGCGGTCAGCGCGACACATCGCCTCGCAAACTGATGTAGACCAGGCCTATGCGCTGGGCAAGGCGGCGGTTGAATACGCCCTCGCTGGCGAAAATGCAGTTATGCCCTGTATAGAACGGGGCAAGGGTAAACGCTATCGCTGGTCAATTGGCAAAGCGCCTTTGGACAGAGTGGCCAACGTGGAAAAAATGATGCCTCGCAACTACATCACCCGCGACGGTTTCGGTATCACCGAGCCAGCACGGGCGTATTTCGCGCCACTCATTATGGGTGAGGCCTACCCCGACTACCGCGGGGGCCTGCCTGTCTATGTGAAATTGAAGAACCACTCTGTGGAACGCAAGCTCAAAAGACGCTTCAAGGTATAGCGTTCTGAACGCTCCGGCCGGCCTCGAAATCGAAACCGGGGCGAGACACCCGGCAACACGCCTTCAAAATAATGTAATCCCCACTTTTTCTCCCGATACAGCGAGATTTTAACTGCTCTTGTCTGTACAATGCGCGCCTTTCGATTTAGGCAACCTACTGTTTCAGCGCGAGGAAAACCCA